>DMMK01000190.1 GCA_003453085.1 Verrucomicrobiales bacterium | reverse complement strand
CCCTGGCTCATGCCAGAACGAACCTGCCGGAAATCATTTGCAGCGAACTGCTGCTGCCGGTGATGGACGGGTGGAGCCTGCTGCGCCGATGGAAATCCGACCCACGGCTGCGGACAGTGCCCTTCGTCATTTTGACCGATCTCGGGCTGGAAGCGGAGGATGAACAGTTGCTGCAAGACCTCGGTGCGGATGCAGTCATCCGCAAGCCCATCGAACCCCAGGCCCTGGCCGCCCATCTCCAGGAAGTGCTGGCCTTGCCCGTGCGGGAGCCTGTCACGTGTGTGCAGCCAAATCCCGTGCTCAATGAGCGTCTGCTAGAATTGGAAATCGAGAACCGTGCGCTGAAGCTGGACCTTCAGAAGCATACCCAAACTGAGGACGCCCTGCGCCTGAGCGAAGCCAGCCTGGCGATGGCCCAGAGGATCGCCCATTTTGGGAGCTGGGAGCAGGATTTGACCAACCCGGAAGAACGGGAGGCCAATCCGATGCGTTGGTCGGATGAGATGTTCCGCATTGCCGGGTATGAACCTGGCAGCATCCAGGTGACAAATGAGCTTTTTTTCCAGCTCGCGCATCCGGAGGACCATGACGCCATCCGCAAGGCAGTGGCCGCCGCCATCCGGGAAAGGATGCCTTATTCAGTCATCCATCGGCTCATCCGTCCGGATGGTGAAGAGCGCATCGTGCATGAGACGGCCCAGCTTTTTTTCGATGAGGCTACAGGCCGCCCTTTGAAGATGATCGGCACGGCCCATGATATTACGGACCAGCGCAGATCCCAGATGGCCTTCGAAAAGAGCGAGCAGGAACTGCGTCTGCTGGCCGGGCAACTGGAGTTGGAGCGCCAGCGGCTGGTGGCCGCGCAGGCCGTGGCCAAGGTGGGGAGCTGGGAGACGAACCTTCTGACATTACAGGTGCAATGGTCGGCGGAAGCCCACCGCATCCATGAGACGGATGCCGCGACATTTCAGCCTACGCATGAGTCCTTCCTCCAGATCGTCCATCCCGATGACCGAGAGATGGTGAACCAAGCCTTCAGGGAATCCTGGAAACATAAGACCCCGTATGAGCTAAGGCACAGGCTGCTGATGCCGGATGGGCGCATCAAGTACATCCAGGAGCGCTGGCAGGTGTTTTATGATGAAAAAGAGCAACCTCAGCGTGCGCTAGGAACCTGCCGAGACATCACTGAACAGGTGGAAACAGAGACGAAGGTGCAGCGCACCACCGACCTGCTGCGTGCAGTGGCGGAAGGAACGCCGGATGCCGTTTTCGTGAAGAATCTCGAGGGCCGGTATCTGCTTTTCAACGAAGGGGCCTGCAAACTCGTGGGAAGATCGGTGGAGGAAGTGCTGGGGCAGGACGACCTGTTCCTCTTCGGCCCCGAGGGGGCACGTGTGGTGGGGGAGACCGACAGCCAAGTCATCGCCACCAATCAGGTGCTCATCATGGAGGAAGTTCTCACCGCAGCCGGTGTGACACGCACATACAACGCGACCAAGGCCCCCTACCGTGACAATCAGGGCAACGTCATCGGTCTCATCGGCATTTCCCGGGATGTGACCGACAGCAAGGAGGCGGAAAAGAGGCTGAAGGCCCTCGTCAGGGAAAACTCCGACCTCTGCACCGCGCTGGATGAGCATGCCATCGTGGCCCGGACAGATGCGAAGGGAAAGATCGTTTACGTCAACGACAAGTTCTGCGCCATCTCCCAATATTCACGCCATGAACTTCTGGGCCAGGATCATCGGCTGATCAATTCGGGCTACCATTCCAAAGCCTTCATCCGTCAGCTGTGGGACACCATTTCCTCAGGGAGTGTCTGGCATGGGGAAATCAAGAATCGCGCCAAGGATGGCAGCCACTACTGGGTGGACACGACCATCATGCCCTTCCTCGATGCAGAAGGCAGGCCTCACCAGTATGTGGCCATCCGCGCGGACATCACCGAACGCAAGAAAGCGGAGGAGGCACTGCGCCAGAGCGAAGAGCGCTTTCAGCTGGCCGTACGAGGCTCTGCCGCAGCCATCTGGGACTGGGATCTGCTGACCGGCGACATCTATTTTGCCCCCTTGTTTTTTGAAATGCTGGGTTACCAGGAAAGCGAATTTGCACCCAGGATCGAAACCTTCAAAGAACACGTGCACCCTAATGAGCGGGCAGGGCTGCTCCAGGCACTGGAGGCGCATTTTTCCCGTGCACGGGAGGTCTTCAACGAAGAGATCAGACTGCGCACCAAGTCGGGTGCCTATCGCTGGTTTCGCTCCACCGGCCAGGCAGTCCATGATTCCGAAGGCCGGGCCTACCGCATGGTGGGCTCCACCTATGACATCACCGCACGCAAGCAGGCGGAGGAAAAACTGCTGGAGCAGGCCACCCTGCTGGACAAGGCCCAAGATGCCATCCTGGTGCGCAATCTCGACCACCGCATCCTTTACTGGAACCGGAGCGCCGAACGGCTGTACGGCTTTACGCAGGAAGAGGCTCTCGGTAGATCCATCCAGGAAATGCTTTATGACGATCCTTCCGCATTCCTGGCCGCCACCGCCGCTACGATCGAAAAAGGCGAGTGGCATGGCGAACTGCAGCAGGTGAAAAAAGATGGGCAGGCCATGATTGTGGAAGCTCGCTGGACCCTCGTCCGCAACGACCTTGATGAACCCAAGGCGATCCTGGCCATCAATACCGACATCACGGAACGCAAGAAACTGGAACAGCAATTTCTGCGGGCCCAGCGCATGGAGAGCATCGGCACCCTCGCAGGGGGCATCGCCCACGATCTCAACAACGTGCTGTCCCCGATCATGATGGCCATCGAACTGTTGAAGATGAACGAGTCCGATGACAATCGCCTGAACATCCTTTCGACCATCGAATCCAGCGCCAAAAGAGGGGCCGATATGGTCGGCCAGGTACTCTCGTTTGCCCGAGGAGTCGAAGGCCAGCAACTGGATGTGCAGCTGGGCCGCCTGATCGAGGAAGTCGAAAAAATCGCTAATGAAACCTTCTTCAAAAGCATCCAGGTCAGGAGCCAGGTAGCGGCCGACCTGTGGATCGTCCAGGGAGATCCCACACAGCTGCATCAGGTGCTGGTGAACCTTTGCGTCAATGCCCGCGATGCCATGCCGGACGGGGGAACGCTGACCCTGTCTGCCCACAACGAAGTTTTGGACGAGCAATACTCCGGCATGAACATCCATGCCGAGCCCGGCCCCTACATCGTGCTGCAGGTGGAGGATACGGGAATGGGCATGCCCGCGAAGACCATCGAACGCATCTTTGAGCCCTTTTACACCACCAAGGAGCTGGGCAAAGGCACCGGCCTGGGGCTTTCCACCACCCTGGCCATCATCAAGAGCCACGGCGGTTTCATCCGTGTGTACAGCGAGCCGGGCGTCGGCAGCCAGTTCCACGTTTACCTGCCTGCCCAAACGGCCAAGAGACCCGGCCAAGGCGAAGCCAAACCCGTGGACCTGCCGCGTGGCCATGGCGAGCTCATCCTGGTGGTGGATGATGAGCCGGCAGTGCGCCAGATCACCCGGCAGACGCTGGAAGCGTTCGGTTACCGGGTGCTGCTGGCCTGCGACGGGGCCGAAGCCACGGCCTTTTATGCCATGCAGAAAGGCGACATCGCCGCCGTGCTGACGGATATGATGATGCCGGTGATGGACGGGCCAGCCACGATCAAGGTGCTGCGCAACATGAACCCGGCGGTGAAGATCATCGCCGCCAGCGGCATTTCCACCAATGAGGCTGTGAACAAGGCGGCCGGGCAGGGGGTGAAGCATTTTGTTTCCAAGCCATACACGGCGGAGTCTCTGCTGAAGGTGCTGCGAAGATGCCTGGACGAAGAAAACTGAGGCGGACATGCGGCTGCCGCCAGGAGAGGGCGGCTGGCTCCGGGGCGGAAATCTACCGGAATCTTCTTGCCCGGTGTCCGTCTTGCCCTACCTGAGGAGACTTCTGTACCCGGAGCGGGTGCGGCTTTTGACATGTCCTCTTCCAAGCATCTCCATTTCATCGGCATCTGTGGCACCGCCATGGGGTCCACCGCCGCAGCTCTCCGCGCTCTCGGTTACACCATCTCGGGCTCGGACGAAAAGGTCTATCCCCCCATGTCGGATGTACTGCGACAGGCGGGCATCACGCTGACGGAAGGCTATCTGGCGGAGAATCTGCCGCCTTCGGCAGATCTCTACATCGTGGGCAATGCGATCTCCCGTGGCAATGAGGAGCTGGAGACGCTGCTGGAGCGGAAGCTGCCCTACATCTCCATGGCGGAGCTGCTGAAACAGGAAGTCATCCAGGGCAAACGCAGTTTTGTGGTCAGCGGCACCCATGGCAAGACTACGACGACGACGATGCTGGCCTGGATCTTTGAGCAGGCGGGCAAGAACCCGGGCTTCATGATCGGCGGTGTGCCGGAGAACTTCACCAGCGGTGCTCGCTTCAATCACAGCGACCTGTTTGTCATCGAAGGGGACGAGTATGACACGGCCTACTTCGACAAGCGGTCCAAGTTCCTTCACTACCTGCCGGAGTGCGCCATTGTAAATAACATCGAGTTCGACCATGCGGACATCTTTGCGGACCTCTCGGCGATCTTGCTGACATTCCAGTGGCTGCTCAACAGCGTGCCGCGCAATGGCCTGGTGCTGCTGAATGGCGATGACAAAAACTGCCTGTCACTGAAAAGCTATGCCCCGGTGAAAACGGTGGGCACGGGAGAGAGCTGCAGCGAGCGCATCCACATCACGGAAGCGAGCCCAGAGGGTACGGCCTTTGAGATTAACGGTGTGCCTTTTAGTGTGCCGATGATCGGTGAATTCAATGTGCGCAATGCCGCCATGTGTGTGTGTGCTGCGCGTCACGCGGGCCTAACCGATGATGAAATTCGGGCTGGCCTGGAGACCTTCAAGGGCATCCGCCGCCGCCAGCAGGTGCGCGGTGTGGCCGGTGGCGTGACGGTGATGGATGACTTTGGCCACCACCCGACCGCCCTGCGGGAAACTCTGCGCGGGCTGCGCCAAAAGTACCCGGGCCAGCGCCTGTGGGCTGTCTTTGAGCCGCGCTCGAACACGAGCCGTCGCAATGTGCTGCAGAATGAGCTCATCGAGGCCCTGAAGGAGGCCGATGGCTCCATCATCGCGGCCGTGGCCAATCCTGAAAAGGTGGCTGCTGCTGAACGGCTGGACCCTGAGCATGTGGCGCTGAGCGTCAGCGCTGCCGGAAGAGCCTGCTTTCATGAGCCGGATACGGATGCCATCGTGGCTCGGCTGAAAGCGGAAACGAAGGCTGGAGATGTCATCGTCATCTTCAGCAACGGCGGTTTTGACGGCATTCATGGCAAGCTGCTGGCAGCGCTGGCTTGAGCCAAATATGAAAGGTTGCCGATAGGCCGGGGCGGCGGGCGGTGTTTTGAGAAGGAATGAATCCTTCTTCCCGCCCTCTCCCTCATTCGGAACTGCTGCAGCTCAAGCGCTGGAACACGCCCACCATTTACAATGGCTGGGAGCAGATCACTCGCCGAAATCCGGCGCGCGATGCCTTCAATCGTGAGGAGACGCGAGACTTCATGCCGCAGATGGGGCCCATGGTGGGCTATGCGGTGACGGTGGTGATCGAGCCGAGCAACCCGGCCCACCGGGAGGCCAATCCGAATGCCGGGGCGGAGTATCGCCGGTATGTCGCCAGCATTCCCGGGCCGAAGATTGTCATCGTTCAGGATCTGGACAAACCTCAGACGTTAGGCGCATTTTGGGGCGAGGTGAATGCCAATGCCCACTGTGCGCTGGGTTGCATCGGCACCATCACGGACGGGGCCATCCGTGATCTGGATGAAATGACGAATGCCGGCTTTAAGTCGCTGGCCCGGCGGCTCTGTGTGGGGCATGCCTTTACCACGCCGGTGCGCTGGGGCTGTGAGGTGGAGGTCTTCGGTACCAAGGTTTCTCCCGGTGACCTGATCCATGCCGACAAGCACGGTTTTCTGGTGGTGCCTGCCGATGAGCAAGTGGGCCTGCTGGAGGCAGCACGTTTCATGGATGCCAACGAATGCAACACCGTGATGCCCGTGGTGCGGGATGCAACAGGCCGCGATCCGCTGAAGGTGCTGGAAGACCTGGAGGCCTCCATCGCTGCGTTCTCCGCAAACGTGCGTCAGAAGTTCCAGAGGGAGGGAGAGTGGTGATGGCAGCTCTTTAAAATCCAGTGGTGGGAATCCAGCGGCTGTAGGTGTTTTCATCCAGGCGGGTGAGCGGGATGCTCAGCGGCAGGGGCACTCCCTGCTTGGCCCAGCGTACCATGGTGCCGCGATCACCGATGCGGGTGAGCACCTCCATGAGGTTGCCGTGTTGCACCCCCGTCCATCCATCGCGCACGCTGGGATCCCAGATGGCGATGCCGCTGGCCCCTTGCTGGTAGAAGCGGACGACGTTTCGGCAAAAGTCCTGGGGCTTGCCTGTTTTCCAGGCGATGACAAAGGGGTAAACACCCACCTGGGTGCCCTTGGTGAGGCGTGAGTAGTACGCCATGTCGGGCTGGGAAAAAGAGGTGTGGTGGGCGAACCAAGCCACGCCGAGGTCATCCACGAGTCCCTTGGCGATCCAGTTGGGTAGATCAAATCCCCACTTTTGGTTATCCACCTCTTTGCTGAAGGTGCCGAGGGAGATCTTGTAGCGTTCCTTGCGGCCTTGCTCAGTGGCGGTTTGGTCCAGCAGGGCGCGGATCTCCTGCATGAAATCGGTCATGATGGCGGCGCGGGTGGCATGGATGCGCGGGTCGTCCTCCGGCACCTGGCGTGCATCGGCGTTGTGCATTTGCTGGAAGCGATCGCAGAAGGGTTTCTCCCACAGCATCATGGGCATGCCACGGTTGAACAAAAGGCCGACCCCCTCGGGCTGCAGGTCCAGGGTTTCGCGCAGGATTTTGAGTAGATGTTGACGCACTTCTGGG
>DMMK01000188.1 GCA_003453085.1 Verrucomicrobiales bacterium | reverse complement strand
GCCCAGACGATGCCGAAGGTGCCAAAGTTCGTCACGGTGGCGATGCCAGGGCGGTTGACATCCATGGGCAGGCGGCGGGCGCGGGCCTGCTCCACCAGCTTATTATATGTGGGCACCAGTTGCACCAGCGGGGTCTTTTCCACTTCGCGGAGAACGGGGACGAGCACCCCATCATCCACCTCCACCGCAAAGCCGATATCAATGGCACGCGGGTGCACGATGCGGCTGCCGATGAGGCGGCCGGCGACGGCGGTGTTTTCCGCCAGGGCGAGCGCCAGGGCACGGATGATGTACAGCGCGGGACCGGGCTTCGGGTTGGTGCGTTTGCGGTGAGAGAGGATGGCGTCCAGAATCACTGGGCTGCCCACAGTGGCTAGGGGGCGGCTCCAACTGCGGCGCATGGAATCAGCCACGGCGATGCGCATGGGCGAAGCTGGAGTGAGGCGGTGCTGCTCCAGACCGCGCAGGAAGTTTTCGAAGTCTTCAACGGTGACACGGCCACCAGCCCCGGTACCGGCGATGCCTGCGAGGTCGGAGGCATTCAGGCCCAGTTCATTCATGCGGGCGCGCATGCGTGGCGAGATATAACTGGCCCCTGTGGCCCCGGCGGGCACGGGCAGGGCACCACCGACGACGGGCTCGACCTTCGGCTGATAACCAGTGATGTTGTCTTCTTCGTTAAACTGGAAGTGTAGAGAGTCCGCACTCGGCATGCTGTTGGGCGGGGCCGATTGTGCAGGGACTGGGGATTCGGTGAACCCCATGGAAAGGGCGTCTTCATCCGAAACATCGAAGGATGCGAGATTGGAGCCCACGGCGTAGCTTTTCTGCACCTGGGCAGTGATGGCCGAAACATGGCCTGCACAGGGGCTGCTGACGGCCATGGTGGCCTTGTTCGTCTCCACCTCAAAGATGTCCGTGCCGGCATCGATCTGCTGGCCTGGTTCGATCAAAATGCGAACGATGGTGGCCTCGGCGATAGACTCGCCCAGCTGGGGCATCAGGATTGGAATGGTCGGCATGAGGGAAGAAAAGCAGGCTGCAAGATGGAAGCTGGATCAAGTACGTCAAGGCACTGTCCAATACCTGATGACGATCTTTTCCTGAATGGCCGACGGCTGGCCATGGCTTTAATAAGCGGGCATGGGGCAGGCAAAAGCAAGACGGAATGGCAGGGCAAAGGGACTCATTTTTGATGAGGCAGATCCCGCTAAAAGAAAAACCGCCACCAGATCACTCTGGCGGCGGCCTTCATTTAAAGCTGTCGGACTGGCTTACTTCCCAGGAACGCCATACACGGCGACTTCGCAGTAGTGGTTCATCTCGTTGGAGGTGTTGCCATTGCTGTAAAGGCGGACGTACTGGGCCTTGGTGTTTTTGCCGTCAATCACGCGACCGTGGTTGGTTTCGATGTAGGCAGGATCTGCACCGGCGCCCATCTTCAGGGTGTCGTCATGGTCGGAATTGAAGAGGGTGGTGACACCGGTCTTGAACTCTTTGTCGTCGGAAACCTGAATGACCACGTCCACATAGGCCTGGGCCTGCTTGTGGTAGTGCCAGGTGGCGATCTTGTTGATCGAGGTCGGAGCACCGAGGTCGATCTGCACCCACTGAGGACCAGGGGCGAGTTCGACGAAGCAGCCGTCGGAACCGTCGGCATCGCCATCGGTCACGAGGGTCAGCTCACCGATGATCGGGGCTGGATCGCTGGAAGTCACTTCCTTGTCCTTGGCCAGATTGACCGTGCCTTTAGGGGCCTGGAAGGACTTGATGATCTTGGATGGATCAGGCTGCTCGAGGTTCGGCAGTTTGGCCGGGACCGGAGTGCCGATGAACATCGGTTTTGGGAATTCGATTTTGATCTCTTCCATTTCCTGAGCGGAGACGGAAGTGCTGAGGGCTGCGATGGCAGCGAAGGCGAGGGTCGTGTGTTTCATGTGGGGGAATCGTTGGGTGGATCGGCCTCGGTTGGGCCTGTCGTCTTAGACGGTAAGAACGGCGGAATATTAAAAAGAGGGAACAGAAAAGTGCAAATGGAAGCAAGCGGGTGATGGCCTGAGTCTTTTAGGCACTGGATTCTGTTCCCTCGTTCAATTCGATGATCAGACTTCGAAGTCGGCCGGGGTGAAGGTGTACTTCTGGCCTGTCTGCAAGCAGTCATAGGCTTTCAGCACCGTCACGCAGGACTTGAAGGCATCCATGACGTTGCAGGTGAGATGCTCTGGCTTCTTCATCTGCACCGCTTCGATGAAGTTGGCGACGTGAGGAGTGTGCGGATAAACGCTGAGGGTGACGGGAATTTCCCAGGGGTCGAGAGCCTTGGATTCACGGGCATCGGCCACGGCCTTGGCCACGCCGGAGACGGCGTAGGACTTCGGTGCGGGCTTGGTCCAGGAGCGGGTATGCTCCCAGAACTTGTTTTTGATGTTGTCCGGGGCTTTGACCAGGATGGGGTTGTCACCGGTGGTCCACTTTGTCCAGTCCTGGCCGGGTTCAGCATAGACCTGGTTGGAGGTGGGGCTTTCGGAGATGATGGCAGAGCCAGCCACGCCCATGTGCTTCTCATAGTAGCCCTGGCTGCCGGTGGTGGTGAGCACCTGATAGTAGGCGCGCATCGTGCCGGTAGGCAGCTTGTACTCATAAAGACACATGACGTTATCCGGAAGCTCGAACTTCGCCTTCGGGGCACCGTCCGGGCCGGGGGTGCCATCATAATAGTCCACACCACCAGCGGCGTAGAGGGAGACCGGGGTGGTCTCATACATCCAGTTGAACATGTCAATCTGGTGGGCGCCGAGATCGGAGATGGGGCCGCCGCCGTATTTGGCAAACCAGCGCCAGTTCAGGAACTCCTCCATGCTGCCGTAGCCGTAGCGGGCCAGCAGTTCTGGAGAGACGGGATTCTTTTTGGGTGCGCCCAGCGGGGTGCTGGCGGACACGCCGCGGTTCCACTGGCCATAGCAATGGGTCACCCGACCGAGCAGGTCATTCTTGATGATCTTTTCGCGGAGGTGGACGTAGCGGGGATTGGAATGGCGCTGGTGGCCGATCTGGAAGATGCCATTGAATTCACGGCCAGCTTTCACCATGTCGCGGGCACCTTCGATG
>DMMK01000530.1 GCA_003453085.1 Verrucomicrobiales bacterium | reverse complement strand
TCGTGCATCCATGCGGCGCGGTGCGGTGATGGCCTGGGTGGGGCAGGCCACCATGCAGCGGGTGCATTTGCCGCAGAGATCGCGGGCGGGGGTGTCTACGGCCAAATCCAGGGTGCTGATGAGTTCGGCCAGGAAGAACCACGTGCCGAGCTGGCGGTGGATCTGCATGGTACTTTTACCTCCCCAGCCTAGGCCTGCCTCACTGGCAAAATCCCGCTCCAGTACCGGGCCGGTATCCACATAGTATCTCTGCGTGCCGCCATGTTGAATGAGAAAGGCATCCAGCGCCTTGAGCTTGGCCACGATGAGGTCGTGGTAATCCTCATTCCAGGCATAACGGGCGATGCGGTAGCCGCCCGCAGCGGTGATTGGCGCAGGACCTTGATAATAATTCATCGCCAGCACGATCACTGTCTTGGCCCCTGGCTGCACCACGGTGGGGTCTGTTCGGCGGTCCATGTTGCGCGCCATCCAGGCCATGTCGCCGTATTTCCCTTCAGCCACCCATTGCTCATAGATCTCCCGGTGCGCCGCCGGTCTGGCAGGGGCGATTCGGCAGTCCGCAAAGCCCAGTTCATGAGCTTGGGCGATGAGTTGGGTCTTGAGATCCGTCATGCTCAGATTTTGGGGTCAAAGGCCAGCGCACGGGCCTGGGCCTCCATTTCCTCCCGCAGTCGGCGGCACATCATTTCGCAAAGCTCATTCACCATGGGATCTGCGATGTAACAGTACGTGGACAATCCCTCTTTACGCATGCCGATCATGCCGGCGTCTCTTAGCAGGGCAAGATGCTTGGACACATTGGCCTGCCCCAGGCCTGCGGCCTCCACCAGTTGGCCCACGGTGTGTTCCCCCTGCATTAGTAGATTCAGCAGCCGCAGCCGTGTCGGCTCTGACAGCGCGCGAAAGCGCATCGCCACCAATTCCAGGGCCTTGTCAGACATGGGCATCTTAGCGGGCTCAGATTTTTTCTTTTTAGGCATGAAAGAATAATGTTTGATACATCGCTATATAGCGATATAGTTTCATCAACAACAAGACAGTTTAACTCTGCAACCGATCCTCGCAATGCAAACCACCATCACCCCCACACAACTCAACACTCAGCTTCAGGCTGGCCGCTGCCAGCTCGTCGATGTCCGCGAACCCGTCGAGCATGCGGAAGAGCACATCTCTCAGGCCCAGCTCATTCCTCTGGGAGAGCTGGAAAAACGGGCTTCCGAATTGAGCCGAGACCAGCCTATCGTCATCCACTGCCGCAGTGGTAAACGTGGAGAACAGGCCCTCGCGAAGCTGCAAGTTTTAGACTTCACCCAGGTGCAAAATTTGGAAGGCGGGATCCAGGCCTGGAAGGCAGCCGGGCTGCCCGTGGCCAGTGCCGCGAAAAAAGTCTTCCCCCTCATGCAGCAGGTGCAGCTCACCATCGGCCTGGGCGTGCTCACGGGTGCGGTGCTTTCGCTCACGGTGCATCCCTACTGGGTATTTCTCAGCGCCTTCTTCGGTGCGGGGCTGGTCCTCGCAGGCAGCACCGGCTGGTGCGGGCTGGCCATCTTGCTTTCGAAGATGCCCTGGAACCGCGTCGAAGGGCAGGCCTGCTGCTCGCCCAAGAATTGTTCCGTCAGCTAATCCTCCACCTCTTCTACGCTCATGTTCCTTCGCCAAATCACCGATTCATCCTTGGCTCAAAATGCCTACCTCATTGGCTGCCAGCGCACAGGCGAGGCTGTGATCGTGGACCCAGAGCGGGATGTGGACCGCTACCTCAAGCTGGCCGCTGAAAATGACCTGCGCATCACCGCCGTGGCGGAGACCCACATCCATGCCGACTACCTCAGTGGTGCCCGCGAGCTAATGGAGCGCCATGGCGTGAAGGCCTACCTGTCTGCGGAAGGCGGACCGGATTGGCAATTTGAATGGGCGCAGGGAAATGCCAATGCACGCTTCCTGCGCGACGGAGATTCCTTCCATGTGGGCAACATCGAACTCACGGCGCTGCTTTCTGCGGGGCATACGCCCGAGCACCTCAGCTACCTGGTGACGGATCACGGCAGCGGTGCCACAGAGCCGATGGGGCTGCTGAGTGGCGACTTCATCTTCGTGGGCGATGTGGGGCGGCCAGACCTGCTGGAAACAGCCGCCGGACAGGCCGGGGTGATGGAAGCCAGTGCCAGCACGCTTTACGCCAGCCTGCGCAGCACCGAGCGACTGCCAGAGCATCTCCAAATCCTGCCTGCCCACGGGGCTGGGAGTGCCTGCGGCAAGGCCCTGGGTGCAGTCCCCAGCAGCGTGTTGGGTTATGAGCGGCGCTTTAATCCCGCTTTTAAGGAAGCCCTCAATCAAAGTGAGGCTGAGTTTGTGAAAGACATCCTCACCGGACAACCGGAGCCACCGCTTTACTTCGCTCGCATGAAGCGTGACAACCGTGCTGGTCCTGCCCTGCTGCCTGAGGGCCAGTTGCCCCAGCCTCGTCACCTCACCGCTATGGAAGTGCCCGCCTATTTGGCGGAATCGCGTGGGGTCGTGCTGGATCTGCGTGCGGATCGCACCACGTTCCTGCAACGGCACATCAAGGGCGCATTGCTGGCTCCACTGGCTGGCGGGAAGCTGCCCATCGCTGCCGGATCGTATGTCGAGGAAAAATCCCAGCTCCTTCTCATTGTTCAAAACCCGACGGAAGTGGAAGAAGCCGTGCGGCAGCTCATCCGCATCGGGCTGGATCAAGTCACCGCCTGGATGACCGTGGCGGAGACGCAGGAGATCAGTGATGGGCTGATGACCACGCAGGCCTACATCACGCCAAGCCAGTTGCAGGAGGCCCTGAAGGCACATCCTGAAGCCCTCGTACTGGACGTGCGCGGGGCCGATGAATATGCCGAGCGCCATGTGCAAGGAGCACGGAACATCGCCTACACACGCTTAGCTGCACGCATCTTTGAAGTTCCCGGTGACCGCCGCATTTATGTCCACTGTGGCAGCGGCCTGCGTGCCAGCCTGGCTGTGGCCTTTCTGGCCAGCCAGGGACGTGACGTGGTGTTGGTGGACGGAGCCTTTGCCAAAATTTCCAGCGAGCTAAAAACAAACGCAGCCTAACAAACGATGAAAATGAATGTATCCATGCTGATCTGCATGCTTCCCCTGCTGGCCATGCCACCTGCGCATGCAGCGGATGTACCCGTCATTCCGCTGCAAGTGCGGGAGAATCTGCGAATCGTCTATCAGGTCACCGATGACGTGCCCCATGAGGGCGTGAACAAAGGACTGTTTTATGCCCGCAAACTCATCAACACCTATGAAAGGCAGGGCATCGTTGCGGATCAGGTGCACCTGCATTTGGTTTTTCATGGCACCGGCATCAATGCCGTGGTGAATGCCGCCGCACGGACCCGCCTGAAGGCGGAAAAATCTGAAAATCCCAATGGCGAAATTTTGGCAGAACTGATCAAACGTGGGGTGCAGATAGAACTTTGTGAGAACACCATGCAGCAAAAAGGGGTGACTCCTGGGGAACTGATGCCTGGGGTGAAACTGGTGGTGGGTGCCTTCCCCCGACTGGTGGATCTGCAACTCCAGGGCTACGCCTACATCAAGTTTGAGTAACGAAAGCCCCTCATGCGTATTTGGACCCATCCTGCCCTTTATGCCTTTGGCGGACTGGGCGCTGTCGCAATGCTGCTCTGGTGGTTCATGGACCATCGGCGTGGCACGGCCTGGGCCATCTCCGTGGTGCGGGATCGGTTTCCTGACGTGGCGCAGCTTTCTGTAACCGAACTGCAACATCGGCTGGCCGGCGCAGCGGCCAAACATCTTGTGCTGCTGGATGCTCGTTCGGCCGAAGAATATGCCGTCAGCCACTTACCGGGGGCCCTTTCCCTGCCCGTGAAAACAGTGACGGATGAGACCCTGCGCGAGTTGGCTCCACCCGCCTCATACGTGGTTTATTGCTCGGCCGGTTACCGGGCCTGTGAGCTAGCACGGCGGCTGCACATGGTGGGCATCCACCAAGTGCAGAATCTGGAAGGAGGCATCTTTGCCTGGGCCAATGCAGGCCACCCGGTTCATTGTGAGGGCCAGCCTGTGAAGGCGGTGCATGCGTATCACCGCCTGTTTTCCCGCCTGCTGAAACCGGAGCGCCGCCAGCCATGAATACGCTTGCCATCTCGGGGGCTTTGTTCATCGGCCTATCTCTGGGGCTGACGGGGGCTGGAGGCAGCATCATCACGCTGCCCGTGCTGGTGTATGTGGCGGGCCTGCCGGCGAAGGAGGCGGTGGGGGGGAGTCTTTTTGTGGTCGGGATCGCGGCATTGTTGGGCGC
>DMMK01000436.1 GCA_003453085.1 Verrucomicrobiales bacterium | reverse complement strand
CGGTCAGGCCCAGCTTGCGCAGGTACCGCACCTTGGCGGCGTTCTGCACCAGGCCCTCGCAGATCGCATCCACTTCGCTGTCGGTAAGGTCGGTCACGTCGGCTCCTTGGGTGCAGGGGGGAGGGGCATCCAGTGGGTGATGCCTTCCTGATCGGCAAACGGGCTGGAGTAGTTGTCCAGATATTCGCCGTGGATCGTGCTGCGGTACTCGCCCATGTGAACCCCGCTCACGTCCGTGCTGTACGGGTTGCCGTCATCGTCTTCACCGTGGCGCTCGGCGTAGACCCACAGCAAAACCTCTTGGCCGATTTCGGGCATACGCTCTTGAACCGGCACCCACTGCCATCCGGCTACCGGCTCGGGTGTTGGCTCTGGCTCTGCCTGCTTGGCTGCTGGCTGCGCGTGTATCGCCAGTGAGAACGAAAGCGAGGCAATCAAGCCTTCCACATCCGACGACACTTCGCCCTTGTTGGCGTATTCACACAGCGCATCGCGTGCTTCCAGCATCAAGCGATAGTCTTGCGGCGTGATCTGCGCAACAGGCTCACTCGCTGGCTGCGGTGCGGTTGCCTCTTCTACAAGCCACCGCACCTCCCAACCCATTGCTCGACAGTCAGCCTCGCGGTCCGCAGGCATAAACGCCCATTTACTGCCATAGCAGCGTTTGCGAACTTGCAAAAACAGCCGCTCTTGCCCCTGTTTCGGCTCGGGCACAGGGGGTGCCACTACCTCGCGCGGCCCAAGCGCCCACTCAATTGCCTCGCGCATCTTGGCGCCGTCCAGCTTGGATTCGAACGAGGCAGCAAGGAACGCGGCCAGGGCTTTCATTTCGGGGGTGTCGGGTGTAGTGCTCATGGTCATTCCGTCCAGCGGACGCAGTTGATGGAGTTGCAGCGCCCGGTGCTCGCGCCATTGATGGCCGACACCGTGAACTGCAGGGTTCCGCCGCACTTGGTGCAGCGCATGGATCCGCGCACCTGCTCGGTGGGGCGGTAGGTTGGGGGAGCGCAGTGCTCACCCTTCACGGAGGCCATGGCGCGGGCGGTGGGGCCGGCCAAGGCCGAGAACTTGGCGGTAGTCACTGAGCACCCCGCAGCGCTTCCATCTTGGCCGTCGACCATTCAGCCGCCCGAACAGCAAACCCGAACCGATCCATGGTGATCAGCGAGTCCATCACCTCGGCAGCGGCCCGCGCGGTCAGCAGCTGAGCACCGTTGAAGCCCACGCGCCCGGTGGTGCGGTATCGCTCAATCACGCCGGTGTAGCTCTCCAGCTGCTCCACGATCGCGGCCTTGGCCTCTTCGGTGAAGGGCGTGCCGTCGGCTTCGAGCAGCCGCATCATTTCGCTGTAGGTCAGGCCTGTCTCGATCCAGTCCCACAGGTCATCGGAGGTTGCGGTGCCGCTGGTGAACCTGGTGATCAGATCCCAGTGGGCCAGCGTGCAGGTGGTGGCCTGGGCCGGCGTCAGCTTCGGTTGCCACCATTTGGGGATCAGGTCGCGCTTGGCGTGCGCGGCGCGGCGGTGTGCGGTTTTCATGCGTGAAATGCCTCGGTGTCTTTGAGGTGGTGGTACTCGACCGTGCGGGGCTTGTGGCAGTTGAACATCACGGGTTTGCTGTGGGCGTAGGGAATACCGCCGACATGCAGCACCAGCCATTCCTGGCCGGCCTTGTCCCTGATGTACTGAGGCCAGCACTCCGGCTTGAACCGGTGCTGTTCGCACCAGCCTTCGGGATAGGGGAGTGCCAGCGTCAACTGCATGGCAATCAGCCGGGTGCGCCAGCGCGCTGCTTGTCGCTGCCGCCGTCGTTCTTTGGGAACGGCCAGACCACCTTGTCGTCGCCCTTGGCCTTCGGGTCGGCCTTCGCTGTACCGTTCTTGGCCGACTTCTCCAGGGCCTTCTCGGGCGTGAGATTCTTGTCGTCCTTGCCGTCGTCGATGGTGCGCTGCTGGGCGCTCACAGCCTTGGCTGCTTCGAGCTCAATGTCGCGGGTCAGGCTCTTGAGCACGCCCAGCGCGCCGATCGTGTGCTCGTCCACGTCCGAGGTGTAGACCTCCAGCTTCCACTCGACGGCGCCGCCTTCCTTCGGCTCGATCTTCACCTTGCGCACGGTGCAGTCGCTCAGCGTGATGTCATGGTCACCGGTCACGCCCTGGTAGATCTTGAGCGTGGCGCCGGTCTGCTCGCCGTCCCAGTTCAGGGCGCCCAGAGCCATGGCGGCATCCGTGAGCTGCGGCAGGTCGGACACCACGGGCACGCCGTCCAGGACCTGCTGCTGGGCAGCTGCTGGCACACCCTTTTCGAACAGGAACTGCAGCAGCGTGGGATCCAGCATCTTCAGGGTGCTGTTGGCCAGGGTGAGCTTCAGGGTGAGGCAGACGGCTGGGACAACATCGGTCTGGCCCATCTTGAGGGACTGGATGTCGATGTCGGAAATGATGGCCTTGGTCTTGCCGGCGAATTCAATGCGCATGATGGTCTTTCAGGTTGGTGGTGGGGGAAAGGAAAGAGGGCGCCGGCGTGCAAGGCGGATGTGGTCAGGGAGGAAAACCCCGCGGCCCGCCGGCATGTGCCCGGAAACTGGTCAGGCGGCCACGCCCACAGAGGCGGCGTTCACGTGGCGCACGATGGCGGTGCAGATCTCCGCGAAGTCGCTTTCGCGGTACATGCGCGAGCTCTTGATCTGCTCGACAGGATCGAAGCCAAGCGCAGAGAGGCCGGCCACGGTGCTGGCGACCGGTGCCAGGCGCTCGTTGATCTGGCCCAGCGTCAGGCGGGCGCCGGCGTCGGTGGGAACGGCAGGCGAGAAACGCGCGGCCCCTGGCGCTGGGGCCGGCGCTGCCACCGGTGCGGGAGCTGGTGG
>DMMK01000258.1 GCA_003453085.1 Verrucomicrobiales bacterium | reverse complement strand
CCTGTTTACTTTGGGCCTTGCCACCGTCGCACTGGCCTCCTGCAAGACCATCACCTCGGAGCGTCTCGCGTTCCCTAACGCCCCTGTGAGCTATCAACTGGTGAGCGACATGGTGGATGAAGAAACAATCGAAAACACCATCAAGTTCCGCAACTTGGGGCAGCAGATTGTCAGCTTTGACTACACCATTTCTGATGAACCCGGCATCCCTCATGTGGATTGCCTGGGGCCAAATTCCGGCTTGGTGGAAAACCTCTACCCGGGTGCCGAGGCTAAGGTCAAGAACCCCCTGGATAAAAACGGTGAATACGTCACGCTGGGTCGTGTAACCTATGGCAAGCGCAGCACGGATGAGCTGGCCAAGCAGTATAAGCCGAGCACTTTGCTACCGGCCTCCTCCAGCAGCGGTGGGGCGACTCCGCTGCCTGTGCTTGAAGCGGTGAACGCTCCTGGCGAATGATTTCAAAAACTTTAGCGATGTCGCTTCTTAGCAGCCCTGTTCGAGCAGGGCTGCTTTGTTTTTTTGTGCTCGGCGCTCTGCTGCCTGTGCAGGCGCGTGATGACGATGAGTCTGTGCGGCGCCTGTATTCACGCGCGCAAAAGCTGATGTCGGAAGGCGAGGCAGAAGAAGCGCTGGAACGCTTTTTGAACGTGGTCAAACATTACCCCCGCACGGAATGGTCGGGCTTGTCTCTTTGGGAGGTGTATCGCATTAACATTCACCTGGGCGATGATGAATCTGCTTTTGAGGCACTGAACCGTCTCATTGTGGAGCAGCCCGGGCATTTTGAAAAGGCCCATGCCGCGCAGCTACAGTTGGTGCAGCGTCTGCTTGGCAGTGGCAAAGAAAGCCGACGCACGCTGGAAGTGATGCGCAAATCTCAAATCACGCCTCCCGAAATCGTGGTGGAAATGCTGAAGACGATCATCAAAAATGGCCCGCAGAGCGAAGTGGGAATCCAGGCACATTATTACCTGGCCATTGCCCAAGAGAAGGCTGGTGAAAAGAAGGTGGCCATCGCCACTCATGAAGACTTTGCTGAAACCTATCCCAAGCATGAACTGGCCGATGATGCGGGTTATCAGGTGGCGTACATTGCTTATAAGGACTGGAAGACCATGCGCAGCAACAGCCCGCATCAGCGGGAAGGGGCGGCCATCTCACTGGCGTGGTTCATCGCCCGTTTCCCTGAGAGTGATAAGGTGGCCCAGGCTCGCTCTTGCCTCTCGGAGGTGCGTGGTTCTGAAATGCGCGAGTTGTTAGGTCTCGCACGGTATTATGAAGGGCGTGGCAATGAAAAGGCGGCTGCGGTTTATTATGAACAATTGGCCGAGCGCTTTCCAGAAGCCGTCGTTGCAGATAAATCCTTGGCAGAAAAGATCCTGAAAACTCAGCCAGATGCCGAAACGATCGGGCCGGTGAGGTGAGGGAACTGTCACGGTCTTTGAGTCGTTGGCCGCCTGTTTTCGCGCATCTTAATGATGGATGTTGCGTCGCACATGGCTACAGGGCTGGCTCATCGGGACTGCGCGTACAGTCACAGGATTGGCTTGGACTCGCGGAATGGTGATGGAGGTTGCAGCTTTGCAAACGGGGCCAGGATGTTTGTATCTGTCATTGTCGAGTTTCCCTGCATTGCAGTCGGTAGGCGGGTCTGTGCAGGTGAATCTCAGCGCGGTGGATACGGCCCTCATCGTTACACGCGAATCTGGTTCGGTGTTTCATGCGCTGGATTCCGTCTGCACCCATGCGGGCTGCACTGTGGGCACGTTTGTTCAGCAGCAGGGGCACATGCAGTGTCCTTGTCACGGTTCCAGATATGATATTCAGGGGCGGGTGATACGGGGACCCGCAGAAGAAAATCTGGCCTCGTTTGTGATCCAATTTGATGGGGCCGATGAGCTGAAAATCATTCTGCCCAGCCTGCCCCTGGATGTGAAGCCCATCCGGCTCTATCGGCGTGTCGGGAATCGGCTGCGCCTGAAGCTGACCTTTCCAGGGAGATCGGGAAGGCGTTATCAGCTCCGGTTTCAAACGGATGTCACGTCCGTTTTTGTAACGGTCCCCTTTGCAGTGACTCCGAATGGGCAGGTTGATCAGTGGACGATTACAGCGACCAGCGACGGCCCCCGTCATCTTTATGTGGAGGCAGACAGCCAGCGGGGATTTTACACCGTGAGTGAGATGGAGTGAGTTTTCAATCCCCCAAAGAGCCACCCATAATGATGGCGATGTCATCAGCACTGAAGCCGGCAGCCTTGAGTCCTTCCGCATTTACCTTTCGTTGCCGGGCCTGCTGAGCATAGAGGCGTAGACGTGCCTCGTGGCGAAGAGCTTCCTCAGGAATGGCTTCGACCCAAGCGAGGGCTGTTTGCATCTGCCCCTGACTGGCGATGCTGAGGGCTAGGGAACCCAGGCTGGGAGCGAGATCCTCAAACCGTTCTGTCTGGTTGATCCAGTCTGTGGCTTCTTTCGGGGCCTGGCCAAACCAAAGCAGCAGGCTGTCATTGAGCTGGCGCGCTTCACCGCCATGCTCCAGTTCGCGTACCTCGGCCGCATAGTCACGCAGGATCACCGGCTGGCTGCGCGGTGGTAAGACGACTCGGGCAGGAGGATGTGAATCCACAACATCAGGCACCGAGGCGTCTTCCCAGAAAGGGCGTTCAACCGTCTTTGGCAGGGGCTTGATGGCGGTGGGGATGGTTACAAAGGTATCTTCAACCTGGCCCAGATAAAGCCCCAGGCCTGCGGCCAAAAGCAGCGCCGCCGAGATCAGCGCAAGGCGTGAGAACTTCTTAGACATGGGCGGGCGCGAGTTCGGTTAATGGTGCAGCGTTGGAAACTTCCTCCTGAGGTTCCGCTTCTAGGCCGTCAAAGCGTAGCAAACGTGCGCTGTTAAAGATCACAAAAAAGGCGCTGAACTCATGCATGAAAGCAGCGGCGATGGGGGTGACAAACCCGAGGCTGCTGAGCGTGATGGCCAGAATGATGAAGGCAAAACCGCACAGCAGATTTTGATTGATGATGCCCACGGTGCGGGCGGAAAGCAGCAGCAGGTCTGGCA
>DMMK01000551.1 GCA_003453085.1 Verrucomicrobiales bacterium | reverse complement strand
CCTCCAGGTGAGCGCCACATCCAGCTCCAGCCTGCCGGTCTCCATCGGGGTGACCAGCGGTCCGGCCACGCTCAATGGCAGCACCCTGACCATCACCGGGGCAGGGGAGGTGACGCTGACGGCCACCCAGGCGGGTAATGAAAACTTCTCCGCCGCCACACCGGTGGTGCGCACCTTCACGGTGGCCAAGGCGACGCAGACGATCAACTTCGCAGCCCTGTCGGATCGTTCGATGTTCAGCGTTCCCTTCACCCTCAGCGCCACCGCCAGTTCCGGGCTGCCGGTGAGTTTTGAGCGGGTGTCTGGCCCGGCTACTTTGAGCAGTGCCACGGTGACCCTGGATGGAACCGAAGGCGTGGTGACCGTGCGCGCCACCCAGGCTGGAAATGCCAACTACGAAGCCGCCCCGGCGGTGGAGCACAGCTTCATTTCCCTGGACACGCCGCCCTCCCCCGAACCGCAGTCGATCACCTTTGCACCGCTGGCAGACCGTCTCGCCACGGCGGGTCCGTTCATGCTCAGCGCTTCAGCCTCTTCGGGCCTGACAGTGGCCTTTGAGCTCGTCTCCGGCCCGGCCACACTGGTCGGCAACACCGTCGCACCGACAGGGCCCAGCGGCACCGTCACGATCCGCGCCACCCAGCCTGGCAATGGGACCTGGCTGGAGGCATCGGCTGTAACACGCAGCTTCTTCATCACCGGAAACACCCCGGTGGTGCCAGTGGCGCAGACGATCACCTTCACCCTGCCGCCGACGCGTTATCTCAGCGAGGGCAGCGTGGCCCTCAGCGCCTACTCGAGTTCAGGACTGGAAGTGATCTTTGAGGTGGTCTCCGGCCCGGCGGATCTTTCCGTACCCGGAGTGCTGACCATGACCGGAGTGGGCACCGTCAGTGTCCGCGCGATGCAGACTGGCAGTGCCTCCGTCAAGGCCGCTGCGCCGGTGATTCGCAGCTTCAAAGTACTGGCCGATCCCACAGGCCTGACGCTGACCAATCTGACGCAGACCTACACGGGCTCGCCCCTTGAAGTCGGCTATGTCGGTGTGGATGAATCGGTGGAGGTCACCATCACCTATGCGGGCAGCGAAACACCGCCCACCCAAGCAGGTAAATACGCGGTGGTGGCCACTGCGGGGGCTGTGAAGAAAACCGGCAGCCTCGTCATCAACAAAGCGCCCCTGACGGTGACAGCAGACAACCAGCGCAAACTGGTGGGCCAGCCGAATCCACCTCTGACCCTGAGCTACTCGGGCTTCCTGGCAGGCGACAGTGAACTGACCATTTTTGATGATCCAACGGCCAAGCCCACCGTCAAGGAACCTGTGCTGACGACCACGGCTAAAGAGACCAGCGCAGGCGGGCTTTACCCGATCAAGCCCGCCGGAGCGGTGGCGGTCAACTACCTCTTCGTCTATGTGAATGGCACGCTTACCGTGGATACCTTTGCTGGCCAGTATGAGGCCCTGCTGGCCAGCACCAGCGGCAGCGCACTCCCGGCCGCGAAGGCAGAGATCACCGTGGCAGCCACGGGCAGAACCTTCACGGGCAAGCTGACCACAGCGGGTGAACTGGCGGCACTGCCTTTCAAGGGCAGCCTAACCACCGATGTGGAAGAAGAAACCGTCACCGGTCAGGCCACCTTCAGCAAAGGCACCAACAGCTATGTGCTGGATTTTGTCCTGCCCTTGCAGGGTGACTTTGAAACCACGCTGAAGCTCAATAACAACGTCGTCGCCTCCACCTTGGAAGGGCAGAAGTTGCTGGTGCTGGCGAAAGGGCAGACGCTGACTCACGTGGGTGCCCACACGCTGCTGCTGGGCTCGGGGCTGGTGATCGACACCTCCGTCATGCCACTGCCGGAGGGCGTGGGCTATGCCACGGCCACGGTGGATGCCAAAGGCACCCTGAAGCTGGCTGGTAAGCTCGGCGATGGCACGCTCCTGACGGCTTCTCTGGCGGCAGACTCCGATGCCGGTTATCGTCTCTTCCTCCTCCCTTACAAGAGACTGAATAGCTACATCGCGGGCAACATCCCGCTGCAAAATCACCCGAATCTGGCTGGCCGCAAGTACGTGGGCTTCGACGCTGAAGCGGACCTCGTCTGGCAGAAAGCGCCCGAGACCAAGGACAAGTCCTACCGCGCCGGTTTTGACCCTCTGGCCTGCCGGATCATGCTGGATCCCTGGTTGCCGCCCACGAAGGCCACCAAGACCGTGGCCGCCATCACCCTGGCGAATCGCCTGGGGCTGAACCCGGCCGGGCAACTCACCGTGGCTCACGGGGCGTTCACCAGCGAGTCATACGATAATCTGCCCGTATCGGTCACGGTGGATGCCGCAGGCAAAGTTGCCGTGGCATCGCCTGTGACGGTGCCGGTCAATGCGACCAAGTGGAAAGTCACCTTCACGGCTACGACGGGCCTGTTCAGTGGCAGCTTTGTCCTGACGGACACGGTGGCCAACAAGGCTGTGCTGCGCACGGTCCCGTTTGTGGGCATCCTACGCCAGCCTATGAATGAAACGGAAGGCATCCTCGGTGGCGGGCATCTGCTCTTGCCAGCCTTGTCCACGGCCCCGACCAACGAGCAGGTATCATGGCCGATTGAATTCCAGAGGCCTTGAGGCATCGGCCTGGATGATTACATTCTGGGCACCGCGTCATCTTCGGATGGCGCGGTGTTTTATTGGCACCCCATGCGGTTCTCCCTTTTTAGGGAGCCTCAGCTTAGTGCACTTCCACCAGATTGCGGGTCCGGGTGATCTTCCCGATGCGGCGGATGGAGATGTGGGCCGTGGCCGCATGCTCGCTTTCGATCGAGTCACGAATGCGACCGCAGTAATCGTCCCAAGATTCATCGGGTTCGATGTGAGATTCGACTTCCATGACAGTTCTCACGAGGGTTGCATAATCAACCCCTGGGAATTCATTGTGCAGATTTTGCAGCAAAAAGCGCAGCCTCGTCGGGTCAAGTGATGTGCTCATACGGCAGAGTATCGCACATGAATGTTAATTTGTGTGTATTATTTTTAAAAATTAACATTTTCGCAGCCGAATTGGGTTCAAATTTGAATCTAAAGACCTCTGCTTCGGTCGTGAATGTACAAAAAAGCAGCCTGTTGCAGGCATGCGAAAAGCTGAAAACCACCTTTCACGGCCACGTCATTCCGTGGCCAGATGGAGGCCATTTGTGAAGCCGTGACTAACCCGCTCAGGCGGATTTTTCTACCGGAGCGGCCTTCTTTGGCGTGCCCTTGAACAACTCTTTGACGATGCCGATGCCCAGCAGCTTCATGGTGTCGAAATAGCTGCGTGCGATGTCTGCCGTGAGGAAGGCGAGGTAAACATCGTTGGAGGGCAGGGTGCTGTTGGAGGCATAGTACACGGGCTTCTCAAACCCACGGTACTTGGACTTGTGAAAGGCCAGCCCTTTGAAGTTATAGATCTCGCCGCCGAACCGCTGGCTGATCTGGAAAAACCAGCGTGTCATCAGGTCGTCCGAATAGATACCACGCTCCAGGTTCGTGAACGGGCATAACAAAAGGTTCAGTACTTCTACGCCTTCGGTTTTGAATGTTTCCATGGCTACCATGTGGACGGCGGTGGCCAGACGTCCATAGCGGGCCTCATCACAGCGGACCGTGTTGGCCGAGTAGCCAAAGACCTTGCCATCGCGATACATGGGATCATAGAACACATAGCCGATGGCGATGCCTTCCTTGTCATAGGCGACAAACTTGCGGACGTCGTGCTCCTGCTGGTAAACCGGGCGGCGGGCATAGATCCAGATCTCGCGGTCATTCACCTTTTTGCCCTGCAGCCATTTGGAGGAAAGGGCGTTCAACTGCTCCAGCGGCACCTGGGCGATGTCCACTTCCTCGATTCGGATGCCTTCGCGCTTCGCTTCGTTGCGGGCGCGTTTGATCATGTCGAGTTCCTTCCAGTTGCCCTGAGTGTTGT
>DMMK01000550.1 GCA_003453085.1 Verrucomicrobiales bacterium | reverse complement strand
CATCGAGACCCTGGCCGCCGAAATGGCATCCTGCGCATTGAGCGAGTTTGGCGCAAAGTCTGTCACAGTGCAGCTCCGCAAACGTATCTTGCCTGGATGCGACCACGTCGCCGTCCGCCTGACCCGCCCCTGATTCACCCCCAACCAGAAGAAAAGCTTGTCTGAATCCCCGATGGATGGTTTGCTCAAGGAATCGCGCGACACGGATCGCACGGTCAGCGGAAACATGGAGACCTCGACGGATCAGACCCCAGCCAGCAGCAGCGCAGCCGAAGATCGGGCGCTGGTGGAACGCGCCCAGGCCGGGGACACCCGTGCCTTTGACGAACTTGTCCGCAAATACACGCCAAAGCTTTACGGCCTGGTGTACAACATGACCTCCAACCGGGAGGACACTGCCGACCTCTTGCAGGAGATCTTTGCCAAAGCCTACCGCTCACTGAAGCGGTTCATGGGCAAATCTTCCTTTTACACCTGGATCTATTCGATCTCGGTGAACATGACGCTCAATTTCCTGAAAAAAAGGGGGCGGCATGCCAAAATCAGCCTGGATGACGTGGACAACGGCATCCAAAACGACCCCGAATTCATTAAAATCACCACCGCTAACCGGGACACCGTGCGGGAGGTAAACATTCATGAGCTTCAAAAAAGATTGAACACCGCCATGATGAAGCTGTCGGAAGATCACCGAACCGTAGTGACTCTCTACGATGTCCAGGGCCTCCAGCACAACGAGATCAGCAAGATTCTCGGAGTGTCAGAAGGAACTGTGAGATCCAGGCTTTTCTACGCTCATCGGCTTCTCCAGACATATCTCGAAGATTTTGTAAGGTGACACAGTTCCTGCTAACAATACGCTCCTGATACAACTCCGACGCAATACCATGAACGAATTCGAAAACATCCAAAGGCTGCTTCGTCTGAAACAGTATGAGACTCCTGGTGATGATTTTGTGGAAGATTTTGTGACCCAGTTCCGCGAACGCCAACGTTCGGAACTGCTGCGCCAGTCTGCCCGGGGTCTTCTCTGGGAGCGTGTGAACACGTTTTTTAGCGATGTGATTTCGCCAAAATGGGCCACCGCCACGGCAACCGCCGCCTTTGCCATCGTGGCAGCCTGGGGCACCTTGGGTGTCATCGGTTCCAGCTCTCATCAGGGCGCTCAATTCGCCCTCGCTGCGGATGGTCCCATGCCTTCAGTCCTACAAAATCAGCCGTCCTTTGCAGTGGACAGTGAGCTGATCAAAGAGGCTCTTCCCCAGGATCAGACCTTGGAAATCGAAGGCATCCTGCTGAGCCGCCACTTTGAAGGTGACGAACTGGCAGCCTCCTCTGGAAATCTGTCTCCGATCTCCACCGAGCTGCTGCCTATCAGCGACTTTGGCCGCTGAAACGAAAATTCATTGTCCGATTCCGGACTCTCACTCACTGATGGGGAATGCGTATGAAATGCATTCCCCATTTTTGTGCCTACCCCCGTCCCTGGCCAAGCTAGCAGTTAATTCCGAGGCTGAGCCCTTCACGCCAAGCGTGATCCCACAGCATGCATCCCAGCTATCATGGACACGGCATTTTCAAAACAAGCATCCAATATCCTGACGCAGGGCAGAATAAAGCAGACTAAGAAGCCTGAGCTCGGCGGAGGATTCCCGCAGGAATGCGCCGGCTGCGCACGTTCTGTGCTGTGCCTACTGCCATGCGCTGCCGAACTCTCCTTCTGATCGCCGCCGGTTGCTCGCTGTTGCTTCCCTCACGGGCGCAGGAGCTGGATCTCGACCGGCTGTTCGAGGACCGCAATCTGGCACCCGTGGCGCAGATGCTGGCCAAAGGAGAGTACGAGCTCTGCGGGCGCATCTGCGAGGCGGCCATCCAGCGCGGCATGAAGGCCCCTGAATGGCGGCTGATACGGGTGCAGGCGCTGATGTATCAGGGCCAGGAGGAAACCGCCCGAGATGAGGTGCCACTGGCCATCAAGACCTTCCCTGAGAACCTGGAGCTGCTGATGCTGCAGCATGAAAACGCCCAGCGGCTGGGGAGGCAGGACATCGCCGACCAAGCGCTGGCCGCTGTGAATGCCGCCGCTAAAACCAAGCAGCCCAAGGACCGCAGCGCGCAGGAGTGGGTATCGCTGGGACAGGCGGCCTTGGCCCTCGGAGCGGATGCCAAAAAGGTGATCGAGCAATATTTCAAGGTAGCGCAGAAGAAAGATCCCAAGCTGGAAAACGCCTACCTGGCAGAGGGCCATCTGGCCCTGACGAAGGAGGATGATGCACGCGCTGCTGATGTCTTCCGTGCCGGGCTGAAGGCGCATGGGGAGACGGCCCGATTGCGCGCTGGTCTGGCACAGGCCTTTGCCAGCAGCGACCGAGAAAAACAGATGGAAAACATCACCCGGGCACTGGAGCTGAATCCGGTGCTGGCTGAGCCGTACCTGATGCAGGCGGAGATGCTGATTGGCGCCGAGAAATTCATGGAGGCCGAGGCCGCGATCCAGAAAGTCCTGGATGTGCAGGAAAACTGCCCCAAAGCCTGGGCCCTGCGGGCTGCGGTGGCACACCTCAGTGCAGCGGGCGAAGCAAAGGTCAAGGCAGCGCGGGAGCAGGGCCTGGAACGCTGGGCGAAAAATCCGCAGATGGATCATATTCTGGGCCGGGTAATTTCACGGGCTTACCGCTTTGCCGAGGGCCAGGCACACCAGCGCCAGGCCCTGGCATTTAACCCTGGCTTTCTGCCCGCAAAGGTGCAGCTCTGCCATGACCTGCTGCGCCTGGGAGAAGAAGAGGAGGCGTGGAAACTGGCTGCCGAGATCCGCGAACAGGACGGCTACAACATCCAGGCCCACAACATTGGTCTCCTGGAAAAGGAGATGAACGGCTACGTGACGAAGAGCTATGATGACTTCATTTTGAAGATGCCCAAGCGCGACTGGCCCATCTATGGTGAGCGCGCGCTGGCCTTGCTGCGGGAGGCCAAGTCCGTGCTCTGCCCCAAGTATGGACTGGAATTAAAGCGGCCGGTGATGGTGGAGTTTTTTGGGGCCCAGCAGGACTTTGCCATCCGCACCTTCGGCAGCCTGGGCGGACAGGGCCTGCTGGGCGTGTGCTTTGGCACCGTCATCACCATGAACAGCCCCGGAAGCCTGGCCCATGGGAGGAACAACTGGGAATCCACTCTCTGGCATGAGTTCTGCCACGTCGTCACGCTCACCCTGACGCGGAACAAAATGCCCCGCTGGCTGAGCGAAGGCATCAGCGTTCATGAGGAGAGCCTGCAAAATCCGGCCTGGGGGATGAAGATGAATGCGCAGTTTCGCCAGATGATCCTGGAAGACGACGCCATTACCCCCGTGGGACAGCTCACCAGCGCGTTCCTGAACGCCAAAGATGAGGACCACCTGATGTTTGCCTACTTCCAATCCAGCCAGGTGGTGGCCTGGTTGTTGGAGCGTTTTGGCCCGGAATCGCTTCAGCGCATTCTCAATGATCTGGCTGCCGGCAAACGCATCAATGAGGCCCTCGCCGCCCATACTGCGGACATCGGGAAACTGGAAAAGGATTTTGAAGCTCAACTGAAAGAGCAGGCCTTGAAGCAATTTGGAGCCCTGGCCGACTGGGAGAAACCCGGTCCGGACGAACTCAATCCGCTGGACCGCGACTCTCTGGCGACCTACCGGGCCAAACATCCCTCCAACTTGCCTGCCACACGCCAGTATGCCGAACTGATGATGCAGGAGGAAAAGTGGGAGGAGGCCCTCAAAACGGCTGAACAGCTCATTCTCCTGGTGCCAGAAGACACCGGTGCTGAAAGCGGCTACCAGATCAAGGCCGCAGCCCTGCGGAAGCTGGAACGAAAAGAGGAGGAACTGCAGGTGCTGCGCCACATCGCCACCCATGAGAGCAGCGCCATGCCTGTGTTCCTGCGTTTGATTGAGGAGGATCGCAACCGCAAGGACTGGTCCTCCCTACAGACACTGGCGCGACAGGCCCTAGCGCTGAATCCCTTCCTCCGCACACCGCAGCAAGCCCTCGCTGAAGCAGCCGAAGCCCAGGGGCAGACGGAAGAAGCCACCGCAGCCTACCGCCGCGTGCTGCTGCTAGATCCCTCCGGGGCTGCACAGACGCATTACCGCCTGGCCAAACTGCTAATCACTCAAGACCGGGCACTCGCCAAAAAACATCTTCTGGATGCCCTGATGCTGGCCCCCCGCTTCCGCGAAGGGCATGAGATGCTGCGCAACTGGCCGCCGTAACAAAGCCTACGCATTCACATAGTCCTTCATCGCCCCCAGGATGACGGTGACGGAAAGGGCCCCGGCATCCGGGAAACCCAGGCAGGCTTCGCCGAGGGTTTTAGCGCGGCCAAATTTGGCGATCATGCTTTTGCTGGCTTCCAGACCTGCCAGGGATGCGTCATGGACAGCGCCCAAGGCTTCGGCCAAGGGCTGATCTGTCACCTCGGCAGCCTTTTCAGCAGCTGGCTGCATGGCATCCACCACGGTCTTGTCACCCACCGCAGCGCCACCGCGCTGTTTCACGCCCTCCACACCTGCCTGCAAAAAGGCGGCGAGGGCGGCGGCATCGAAAGTTTCCAGGCCATTGAGAGCCTTGCCGCCGTTGCGGAAAAAGGTCCCAAAAATGGCGCCAGAGGCACCGCCCATGCTGCTCATCATGGCCATGCCGACGGAGGAAAATGCTTTTTCGACGGACTCCACCTCACCGGACTGAAGCTTCTCGGTGGCGGCTTTCATGCCACGCTCCATGCCCAGCCCATGGTCCCCATCGCCCAGGTTTCGATCCGCTTCTGAAAGTTCTGGCTCAGCCGCGATGATGCGCTCGCAGGCAAGCAGGAGCATGGATTTGACTTCTTCTTTGGAAAGGCTGTTTTTTGGCATGACAGAGGAGTTTTAGAGATCCCTGGGCAAAGTTCAAAGCTCAAAGTGAGACCGATGATGAGCTGACATAGGATGAAACCGAAAGCTGCAAAAATAAAGGGGTGGAATCTTTGACAGGCAGGGTGATTTTCATAGCTTGCTCGGTGGCATGGAGGACTCACCGGCGCGGGCCGCGTCCAAAGAGACCCGCCCTGACAAAGGCCCCTGACCTATGACTGCGATCCTGGACGCTCAAGACCTGCCCCACATCGTCATCCGCGCCTGCATGCAAGTGCATGCGACCCTGGGGACTGGACTGACGAGGGATGCTTACGAAGAGTGCCTCGCCGTGGAACTGAGGAGTCTTG
>DMMK01000549.1 GCA_003453085.1 Verrucomicrobiales bacterium | reverse complement strand
AACGGACGGGCATGGGAGATGCCCGAACGCGTACGGATGCGCATCAGGTGATTGCCCGGCTCCACATTCGGCGCGATGGCCAGCGTCAGTTCCACCTTGTTCTTTTCCACCTTTTCCACGCTCTTCTGGGTGAACCCAGGTGAGAAGAAAATCAGGCTCTCAAAGTCATCTAGACGATTGCCAGTGACAGTCAGTTTCATTTCCGTACCGCGCTGGGCACCGTTGGGCTTGGTGGTGCCAAACTCAGGATAAGCCGCATGCAAAGATGCTCCGCCGAGGAGAAGCATCGAGAGATGGGTGAGGAGGGGGCGGACGTTCATAGGCAAAGAATTGATTCAGGTATAACTACGTGAGGATGACGCTGCCTTATTGCAGAAATCAGCGATCCTGTGAGGAAGGGGATGGCAAGTAAAAGGCGGCATGGATGACTCCACACCGCCTTCAAATTCAGGCATTCCTGAGGAAACGCATCAGGCGATCCACTCGTTCATGATGCGACCGCCGTTGACGATATCAATCGGGCGGGCACCATCGGACATGATACGCTTCTCGCTGTTGATGCCGAGGAGGCGATACATGGTCTTGGCCAGATCTTCCGGACCCACAGGATCACGGTCAGGCTCACCGCCGAGGGAGTCCGAAGCGCCGTGGATGTAGCCTTCTTTGACCCCACCGCCAGCCATGGCGACTGAGAACACGCGAGGCCAATGGTCACGACCGTTGGTACCGTTGATCTTCGGCGTGCGACCGAATTCAGAACTGACCATGACGAGGGTCTTCTTCAGCATGCCGCGGTCTGCCAAGTCCGTGATGAGACGGGCAAAAGCCTGATCAAACTGAGGCGCCTGACCATCGAAAGCGCTCTTGATATTGCTGTGGTGATCCCAGCCCCCAAAGTTGACCGACACCATGCGGACACCTGCCTCAACGAGGCGGCGGGCCAGAAGGAAACGCTGGCCTGCACTGTTGCGACCGTATTCGTCGCGGAGCTTGTCGGTTTCCTTATTCAGGTCGAAAGCTTCACGGGCCTGGCTGCTGCTGATCAGGCCGTAGGCGGCCTGGTAGAAGCTATCCATGGCATTGATGGAGTCAGCCTTCTCGACGCTGCGGAAATGCTCATCCACCGTGCTGAGGAGGGAACGGCGACGGTCGAAACGCTTGTCGTCAATGTCCTTCGGGGTCAAGAGATCGCGGACAGTGAAGTTCTTGTCCGCCGGATCGCTGCCCAGTGCGAAAGGACCAAAGGCACTGCTCATGTAGCCAGTGCCCTGCTCAGGAGCGATGACGTTTGGCACAGCCACGTAGGGTGGCAGATTGTTACGGGAACCCATCTCATGGGAGATGATGGAACCGAAACTTGGGAATTTGATAGCCGGGCTTGGACGGTAGCCCGTGAACATGTTGTGGGTGCCACGCTCATGAGCGGCTTCACCATGGGTCATGCTGCGGATGACCGTCAGCTTGTTCATGATTTTGGCGATGTTTTGGAACTTCTCACCCACATACTCCCCAGGAATGGAGGTCTTGATCGGGGTATATGGTCCACGGTAATCAGGCGAAGCAAAGGGCTTCGGATCCCAGGATTCGTGCTGTGCCATGCCCCCTGGCAGGTAGATGTGGATGATCGAGTCTGCGATCGGCTTGAAGGTCTCCACCTCTGGAATGTTATTGGCCGCCTGAAGCCGCAGCATCTGGGGCAGACTCAGACCTAACCCACCCATCATGCCGACATACATGAAGTCACGGCGACTGGCTCCAACACGGAGATCTATGTGATTGCCTTGGCAATTGGGGTGCATTTTCATGGCGCAGGGAGGAGGAGTTTTATACTTGAGCAGTGGGGATTACGCCTGCCAAATAGCCTTCTTGCAGAATCGGAAAAAGTTTTTTCCGAGTTTGTGCCTATTCTCCTGAACTGCCAGCAGCTCTCTCCGCCAATTCAGACTTACGAGCTTTGACGATTTCTTCAAAATCGAGTGGCCGGGAAAGCATGGGGGGGAGGTGCTGGGGCTTTAATCCCGGCTCCTCGATCTTTTTGACCGGAATCGGCTCGGTGACGGCTGAGGCCGCCGCCTGGGCAGGAGCGCCCCAGTTAGCCAGGACACTCCAGACCGTGGCCATCAGAATCAGGGACATCACAGCGGCGACACCCAAGGAAAGACGCCGGCTGGCCCGAGCCACTTCTGGATCGGCACGCATTCGGTCAAAAGCTTCGCCCAAGAATGGCTTTTGGGCAAAAGCATCGCTTTCCAGGCAATCCTCATTCGTCTCCCGGACGAGAAGAGCCTTGCGTTTAAGTCCCGTAGAACGCTCTGCCACCTGCAACATCAGTCCTTCGCCACAGGAAGGACAAGTCCGTGAACGGGCCACATCGGTGACGTGGACCTGCACGGACTTTTCACAGTGAGGACAGATGATGGGAACCAAAGGCATCTGAAAGGAGGGGGAGCAAGGATCATGCCCAGAGAGCTAACGATGGCAAGACCGGATCTCTTTACACCTGTGTAAGCTTTTCGGAAGCAGGGAGCTAGCCCACCAGCGCAGGCTTACCAGTCCACCGTCATGCTGAGGGAGAACCCAATGCCAGTCTGGCGGGTGGAGTGAACCGGACGCCCCTGGTTATTGAAATAGCGAGTCACTTGCGCATTCAGAACATTTTGCGCGCGCAAGCTCACACGGCTATTTTTGGTCATTTTATAGGTGACCCCAAGGTCCAGCGTGGTGAAGGGTTCCTGAAAGACATCGGGATCCTCTGGGCGACCCCCCACCGCGAAAAGCTGTGGGCCTGTAACATTCAAAAAGGCACCATAAGACAAGGGATACTCCGGGTTGTCATACGTGAGATTGAAGTTCACGATGTAATCCGGCTGCCCTTGAAGTCGACGGCTTTGACCGAAAAGGCTGGGCACCGTTTCGGGTTCGCCGGTGGCAGGATCCACGGTATTGCCGATGAAGTCGGGGCGGGTGGCCTGAGACTTGATGTAGGAATAGTTGGCCCCTAGAGAAAAGTGCCTCAAGGCATCCCCAATAAAGCCGAGGTCACGCTGAAACTCGAGTTCCAGACCATAAACGGAGCCTTCCTTGGAGTTAACATAACGGATGATATCCACCGTACCGCTTTCCTGGGATAGCTCGATAGGCTTGTTGATGCTCTTGGCAAAGAAGCTGACGCCAATCAGGCTGCCTGCGGTGGGAAACCATTCCCAGCGCACATCGTAATTGGTGATCTGGGACATTTCCAGATCCACGTTCCCAACGAAAAGATCTCCCGATTCCACATTCAGGAAAACCACCGGGGCGAGCTCCTTGAAAGATGGCCGGGCCACCGTGCGCGCAATCGAAGAGCGGACACGCATGGTTTCCGTCATGTCCCAGTTCAGGGCAAACGCCGGCAAAAAATGCTGTTCTTCAATCGCGGCCTGGCTACGCCCGGTGATGCGGGGATCATTGCGAGCCGCCACACTGCCGTTGAAGGCCGCGTTGACGAGCTGACGCACCGTATCATCCTGGCCAAAACGATCCTTATCGCTCAGCAAGGCAAAACGGAGTTGCTCATCCGCATACTGATAAATCGGGGTGGACTGGACCTTGATGTCCGTGCTTTCCAGACGACCGCCAAGGCTCACATTCAGGCTGGGCCCCAGATCAAACTCCAGCCCCACGTAGTTGGCTGCCAAGATCTGCGAAGCTTCGTAAGTCTCCTTGTCATTGGCCCGATAAAGGAAGGTAAACTGTCCCACGCTGCTCAAAGGTCCGTTGTTCGGGATGCCATCCGGGTCTGCCCCGACTGGCGAGTTCCCCGAGAGGAACTCATCCCCCCAGGTTCTTCCTGGGAGCAAAGGCTTGAAGGGATTCGGGAAAGATTGGTTTTCAGCACCCCGGTTGTAGGTGAATGAATCGGCCCGGTAGTTACGATTGCTCACATCCAGCAAGGAACCAAATTTGAGCTTACCGTTGAAGCCTTCAGCACTCTCAAAGAGGTCTGTGGTCACGTCGAAACGTCCGGAATAATTCTGGTCATACAGCTCACGCCACAGGCGCTGGAACTCCGGCACCACCGGGTTCCCTGGCACGGGAATGTAATTTCCCGCATCTGCATTAAAAATACCGCGCACAAAACGGTGATCCGGCTCCAACTGTGAAGATTGGTTGTAGGCCATCGCCCATTCCAGGAGGAATTCCTTGCCATTGATATCATTCAGATGCTTGCCTGCGAGCTGCATCACCTTGAGTTCACGCTCTGTGTAGGCCAGGGATTCGCGGTAGTCCCGCTGGGTTGGCAGAAAGCTGGAGTCCAACTGGCCGTCCTGAAGAGTCGCACGATCCTCTGCAATACGGTTGAAAAAGTAGGTGAAGATGATCTCACTGCCTTCTTCAGGCTCGATCCCTGCCGCCACCAAAAGACCTGCGCGCATGGTCTCCTGACCAGAGCGGACGGTAGAAAGGCGACGTATCTCCTGCACCTCCCCTGCATTGGAATCTCCAGCTCCCACAAAGGTGTACCGGCCCACCAGATCGTCATCGTTATAAATGTACTTTTTGGAATAATCCACCGCCACCGTGACACCTGCGGGCGCACCCATGAATTCGGTGCGGTGGCCCAGGCTGGCCTCCAATGTCACATCCACCGGGGCACTCACTTCCTGAGTGCCCATGACGGGACTCAGCGCATCATTCACCCGCTGGCGCTCGACTCGAGTCGGGTTGTCCAAACGAGTAAGTCCATTGCCCACACCACTGGCTGAAAAGTTAGTCAGGTTTGGCAAAGCGGCATTCTTGATGAAATCTGGCAATGCCCTTGAATCTGCCGTGCCAAAGGTTCCCGTACCGCCGCCTTGGTAGCTAAGAAACTTATCGTTTCCCGTGGATTGGGTGTTGAAGCCCGTGCCTGCTTTAAATTTCACGAAATCCTCATCTGGCACGGCTTTGGTGACGATGTTGATCGTGCCACCCGTCGATTCGCCATTCAGATTCGGAACGAAGGTTTTGCTGGTGCGCACGTCTTCGATCACCGCACTTGGGAAAAGATCCAGGGCCACCGCACGGCGATCCGGATCTGAACTGGGCACGCGCAGAGAGTTCAGACTCACCACGTTGTAGCGGTCATTGAGGCCGCGAACGACCACGAACTTCCCATCGGCCACGTTCACACCCGTTGTCTTGGCCAGCAGCTTCGCCGCATCGCTGGCTCCGGTTTGGGCAATGAACTTAGCACCAAGGACATCGGTAAAGCTCTTCATCTC
>DMMK01000320.1 GCA_003453085.1 Verrucomicrobiales bacterium | reverse complement strand
CAGCACGTTGAAGATGTCCGGATGCGCCTTCTCGATTTCGTCGAGCAGCAGCACGCAATGCGGCTTCTTGGTCACGGCCTCGGTCAGCAGACCACCCTGATCAAAGCCCACATAACCCGGAGGCGCACCGATCAGACGGCTCACCGCGTGGCGTTCCATGTACTCGGACATGTCGAGCTGGATCAGCGCATCGGAACTGCCGAACATGAATTCGGCGAGGTTCTTGGCCAGGAAGGTTTTGCCCACGCCTGTGGGGCCCAGGAAGAGGAAGGAACCGATGGGGCGACGTGGATCCTTGAGGTCCGCGCGGGAGCGGCGCAGCGCCTTGCTGATGGCGATGACGGCTTCGTCCTGGCCGATGACCTTGCCCTTCAGTTCCTGCTCCATCTTGAGCAGTTTCTGGGCTTCGGCCGTTTCCATGCGCTGGAGCGGCACGCCGGTCCATTTGGAAACCACAGACATGATGTCGTCTTCGGACACATCCACGATGCGTTCGCTGTTATTCTGGCGCCAGGATTCCAAGATGTCGTCGTAACGCTTCTTGGTGTTCTTCTCACTATCGCGCAGGCGGGCGGCTTTCTCGAAGTCCTGGTCCTTGATGGCCGTTTCCTTCTCGATGCGGATCGTTTCGATCTCAGCTTCGATGGTTTTCAGCTCGGGCGGGCGGGTCATGGCCGCGATGCGGGCTTTGGAGCCAGCTTCGTCCATGATGTCGATGGCCTTGTCCGGCAGGAAGCGCGCGGTCAGGTAGCGGGAACTCAGCTTCACTGCGGAGGTGATGGCTTCGTTGGCATACTTGGCCTTGTGGTGCATCTCATACTTACCCTTCAGACCCATGAGGATCTGGATGGCGTCTTCGACGGAAGGCTCTTCCACCTTCACCTGCTGGAATCGGCGCTCCAGGGCGGAGTCTTTTTCGATGTATTTGCGGAACTCGTTCAGAGTCGTGGCACCGATGACCTGGAGCTCGCCACGGCTAAGGGCGGGCTTGATGATGTTGCTGGCATCCATCGTGCCTTCGGCAGAGCCGGCACCGACGATGGTGTGCATCTCATCAATGAAAAGGATGACGTTCTTGGCGCGGCGGATCTCGTCCATTACGGCCTTGATGCGCTCTTCAAACTGACCGCGATACTTTGTGCCTGCGACCATGAGGGCGAGGTCGAGGGTGATCACTTTTTTGTCGCGCAGGATTTCAGGGACATTGCCAGCGGCAATTTCCTGAGCCAGGCCTTCGACAATGGCGGTCTTGCCCACACCGGCTTCACCGATGAGGACCGGATTGTTCTTGGTGCGGCGGCAGAGGATCTGGATGACACGAGCGATCTCTTCCGTGCGTCCGATGACGGGGTCCATCTCGCCTTTCTGGGCGGTTTCCGTCAGGTCACGGCCAAAGGCGCGCAGGGCAGGGGTCTTCTCGTTCTTTTTTTTCTTCTTGTCATCCTCAGTGTTGCCACTGGGAGCCACAGGCTCGGAGTCCTCCTCTTCCTCTTCATTGCTGCCGGAGAAGTTGGGGTCCAGTTCCTTGAGGATCTCGTTGCGGGCTTTGTCGAGATTGATGTCCAGGTTGCGCAGCACCTGGGCGGCCACGCCTTCACCTTCGCGCAGCAGGCCCAGCAGGATGTGCTCGGTGCCCACATAGCTGTGGTTCAGGGCTTTGGCTTCTTTGCTCGCGAGGGCGAGAACCTTTTTCACCCTTGGGGTGTAAGGGATGTTGCCCACCATCTTGGTTTCTGGACCGGAACCGACCTGCTGCTCCACCTGGAGACGCACGGTTTCCAGGTCGAGACCCAGTTTGGTGAGAACGTTGACCGCCACCCCTTGGCCGAGCTTGATCAAGCCCAGTAGAAGGTGCTCGGTACCAACGTAGTTGTGGTTGAATCGGTCGGCTTCCTTGCGGGCAAGGGCCAGGACCTGTTGGGCGCGTGGAGTAAAGTTATTCATCATTGGAATCAGAGGGTTTTTCCTCTGAGGTTGAGTTGCTTGCAGAAACGTTAGAAGGGCCGGTCAGCATTTGCAACCGCGCCCGGGTAATTTCCGCGCGGCGGGCGTCCCTCTCTTCCGGCGAGAGTTCGCGCTCAGCACTGAGCTGGAGGTGGGCGGGTTGGATTTCGAGCAGAAGCATGTCGAGCAGACTCCGGTCGCAGTTGGGGATCAGATCCATATCTGCCCCCAGGCGCAGGAGGGAAAGCAGGTTCAGGGCCTCTTTTGAGGTCAAAATGTGGGCGTAGCGCAGAATGGCGAAGGCGCGGCCCACCTGGTCATGTAGCATGGTGGGATTGTCCTCCAGCAGCTTCTGGCGGGCATTCATTTCGGAACTGACGACACGCTCGATGACTTTTTCGATTTGGGCGATGATTTCTCCCTCTTTTTCCCCCAGCGTGTGCTGGTTGGAGATCTGGAAAAGATTGCCCAGGGCCTCGGTGCCTTCGCCATAAAGGCCGCGCACGGCCAGGCCGATCTTGCCCACGGCCTTGATGACGGGATTGATCTGGTCTGACAGCACCAGGGCCGGCAGATGCAGCATCACGGAAGCGCGCATGCCAGTGCCCAGGTTGGTGGGGCAGGCGGTGAGGTAGCCCAGACGGTCGTCATAGGCATAGGGAAGCATGGATTCCAGGGCTGTGTCGGCCTTGTCCACCAGGGCGTAGGCGCTGCGCAGATTCAGCCCGGCACGGATGCCCTGGATGCGGAAGTGATCCTCCTCATTGATCATGATGGAGAGGCTCTGCTTGCGATCCACTACGACGGCACAGCCAGCGGCACGGGCGGCGTGCTCCCGGCTCACCAAATGGCGTTCCACCAGCACCTGCTTGCGGATTTTGGTCAGCCCGGTGTATTCCTCGCTGTAGCCATCGGTCATTTCAGGCAGGGACTCGACACAAGGACGAGCGAGTTCCAGCAACTCCACGCGCTGGCGTTCGGCCGAGTAGCCGGGAAAGCTGAAGCCCCGAAGATTGCGCGCGAGTCTCACCCGGGAGGTCATGACCACGTCCGAATGCGGCCCGCTGCCTTTCATCCAGTCGGCGGGGTGTTTGATGAGGGTGGTGAATCGCATCGGGGGGATGATTCTTTAGATGGATAACGTTGCGCTTTGTTCGATCAGATGCACAACGATGAAACGTCAGGCATGACTTGGCAGCTTGGCCTGGAGGAGGTCAATTTCAGATTTCAGGCGTGCGGCGTCTTCATAGCGTTCATCGCGCACGGCGCTGGCCAGTTCCTCGCGCAGGTGGCCCAGGTTGCCCACCAGGGCGTTTTGGGTCACGATCTGGTGCGGCACCTTGCCCACATGGCGGGTGCCTTTGTGCATGGACTTCAGCAGGCCATCCAGCCCTTCGCGGAAGGTGCCGTAACATTCTGGGCAGCCCATGCGACCGATTTTCTTCAATTGCGCCGCAGTGAACCCGCAGGCCGGGCAGGCCGTCTCCGCGCTGATGGCAGGCTGGGGTTGGCTAAGGAAAGCCTCAGCCAGCCCAAACCCGGTCTCGTCCGTGACGCCCTTGGCCTTGGAGCAGGCGTCGCAGAGATTCACCGTGGTCATCTGCCCATTGATGATCTGGGTCAGAAACACGGTGGCTTCACTGTCGCAAACGTCACATTTCATAAGGGTAAGGATTCCTGGCTGGTCGGCCTTTGTATACTGATACGCATGTCACGTGCCAGAGGTACAGCTAGGGCATGGAGATTCTCACGTCAACAGGGGGGTGGTCAGCCATCTAGCCCGTGCTGGGCCGCCCAGGCGTTTAACTTCGCCTCCAGGTGGTCGTGTGCGCTGTGGTGGTAGAGGTGAGTTTGAAAACCGAGCCGCCGGGCGGTGGTGATGTTGGCCTCCAGATCGTCAATGTAGAAAGTCTGGGTGGGGTCGAGCTCCAGTTCCCGGATGGTCACTTGGAAGATCTCCTCGCCGGGTTTGCTGCACTTGGCGGAGTAGGAATAAACGCCGCCGCTGAAGGGACGAAAGATGTCATAGGTGCGCAGGAGGTAGTCCTTGTGCAGGCCGCTGGTGTTGGACAGCAGCTTCATGGGCACCTTCCCCACCAGTGGGGCCAGGGTGCGTTTCATGGCCTCATTTTCCGTGAAAATATCGCACCAAATGGCCTCAAAATCCGACGGGGTGCCTTCAAATTGCAGAGCCTGGATGGCGGCGCGGACGAAGGTGTCATCGTCCATGTCGCCATTTTCAAAGGGGCCTTTGATGTCGTCCAGCCTCTCTGAAAGGGCCTCGGGCGGGA
>DMMK01000313.1 GCA_003453085.1 Verrucomicrobiales bacterium | reverse complement strand
CTGCCGATCACGGTCGGAAGATCTGCGTGGATTTGTGCCGATGCTTTTGTCGGCCCTGGGGGGAAGGGGGGGGACGGGGCGGTGGTCGGGGCTCGGGGGGTGGTGGTCAAAGATGTGCCCGAATGGATGGTGGTGGGCGGCAATCCGGCGAAGATCCTGAAGCGCCGGGAAATAAATGGTCAGGGACCCGAATCATGAGTTCGAACAACAGGATTGATGGGTTCAATTATGCCGACAGCGAGTGTGGGCACATGCATGGACTGCTGATGCCGGCCTTGCTGGACGAGCTTGCGAGGACAACGGGGGGTGGCTCAGCTAAGCGAGTTTTTGACCTGGGGTGTGGCAATGGCAGTGTGACTGCAGCCGTGGCAGCCGCAGGTTATGAAGTGATGGGCTGCGATCCCTCCGTTACGGGCATTGAAAAGGCTGGACGAGCCTGGCCCCATTTAAAGTTGGCCGAGGGATCAGGTTATGATGATCTGGCGGCAAAGTATGGCCGTTTCCCCGCAGTGTATTCGCTGGAGGTGATTGAGCACGTCTATGATCCACGCCTGGTGGTGCGGCGGGTGAATGACCTTTTGGCGCCCGGCGGGCATTTCATTCTCAGCACTCCCTATCATGGTTATTGGAAGAACCTGATGCTCGCCTTGACTGGCAAGATGGACATGCATTTCACGGCGCTGTGGGATCATGGGCACATCAAATTTTGGTCCCCAAGAACGATCACGCGTCTGCTGGAAGAAGCGGGATTCAAGGTGCTGCGGATTCGTCGGCTGGGCCGGGTGCCTGCGCTGGCCATGACGATGATGGTGGTGGCGCAAAAAATCCAGAACCACCAGGAGAAGTGATGAATCCGCTGCCAGTCTCCATTTGCATCCCGGTCAAGAACGAGGCCGTGAATCTGCCTGCCTGTCTTGCGGCCTTGGGCGACTTCGATGAGGTGGTGGTGGTGGATTCTGGGAGCACAGACGACACGGTGAAACTGGCCCTGGAGGCCGGTGCGACGGTGCTGAGTTTTGAGTGGAACGGGCAGTTTCCGAAGAAGCGAAACTGGGCTCTTCGGAACCATACTTTCAAGCATCCTTGGGTTCTGTTTCTCGATGCAGATGAGAGGATGAACGACAGCTTTGTGGCGGAACTCCGCGAGGCGTTGGCGGAAACAACACACGTAGGATTTTGGATCTCGTTTACCAATTGGTTCATGGGCGCGCCGCTGCATCATGGGGATGTGTTTCACAAGCTGGCACTGCTGAAGGTCGGGGCGGGGGAGTATGAACGCTTTCCTGAAGATGCCTGGAGCAAACTGGACATGGAGGTGCATGAGCACCCAGTGTTGCAAGGCACCACAGGCGAGATGAAGACGAGGCTGGAGCATCAGGACTACCGGGGGCTGAAAAGCTACCTCGGGAAACACAATGAGTATTCATCCTGGGAGGCCAACCGCTATGTGTGGCTGGAAACTGCCGGGCCCGATGCCTGGGCGGCGCTGAATGAGCGACAACGGTTTAAATACCGGGCACTGGACCGCTGGTGGCTGGCCTGGCTTTACTGGGCTGTCTCTCTGTGGCTGAAGAAGGGCTTTCTGGATGGGCGGAACGGGTTCCGTTTTGCCCAGATGAAGCGGCGCTATTTTCAGGAGATCCGCCTGAAGATTCAAGAAATACGAAGAACCGGAAAACCTGCCTGATGGAAATGCTGCTTGTCGTTCCCTGTTTCCGTGAAAGTGCGCGCATCGGCCACTTCCTGCCGGAGCTGTGCGCCGAGATGGACCGCCTGGGCGGCATTCGCGTGCTTGTAGTGGAAGATGGTTCCGGCGATGAGGAGCAAGCCAAAATGACGGCCCTGTTAGCGGGCTGGCGTCGGCAATACGCTTGTCTGGCGGAGCCACTGCTGCTGGCGGAGAATCTGGGCAAAGGTGGTGCGGTCTATGCCGGATGGGCACAGGCGGGAGAGGCAGACTGGTTGGTCTTTGTAGATGCAGATGGGGCCTCGCCAGTGCGTGAGGTGTCGCGGCTGGTGCAACTGGCCCGTGCCCAGGGACAGCCGCACCGGGCCTTGTTCGCTTCGCGGGTGATGATGCTGGGTAGGAAGGTGCAGAGGTTGTTGAAGCGTCATTTGTTAGGCCGGATCTACGCCACGCTGGTGTCGGAGATGCTTGGCATTCCAGTGTATGATTCCCAGTGCGGCCTGAAGTTGGTGCCGCGAGTAGCTTTTGAGAAGGTGGTGGCCTCTTTGCAGATCATGGGCTTCGCCTTTGATGTGGAGCTGCTGGTGGCTTTGCTGAAAAGTGGCTGCGAGGTCGAGGAGGTGCCGACCGACTGGCAGGAAATACCGGGGGGCAAGGTGAGGCTGATCCACGACTCCGTGAGGATGGCAAAGGATGTGTGGAACATCCGTGCAGGGAGGGGCAAGGTGACGAACTGAGACCATGCGTATTCTGCTGCTGAACCAATGCTTTTATCCCGACCATGTGGCGACCGCGCAACATCTGACCGATCTGGCCCTGGGGCTGAAGGCGGCCGGGCACGAGGTGACGGTGGTGGCTTCATCACGGGGATATGACAATCCGCTGAACCGCTATCCTGCCCACGAAGCCTGGCAGGGCATCGAGATCCGCCGCATCTGGACGCCGGGGCTGGGCAAGAGTGCGAAGTGGCGACGTTATGTGAATTTCGCGGGCTTTTGGCTGAGTGCGAGCCTGATCCTGCTGCGGCTGCCCAGGTTTGATGTGACGGTATGCCTGACTTCACCGCCGCTGATTTCGACCTTGGGCACCTTGGTGGCGATGCTGAAGGGCGGGGCGGTGGTGCCGTGGATCATGGATCTGAATCCCGATGAGGCGGTGGCCGCAGGCTGGCTACATCAAGGCGGAGTGATGGAACGTGTGATGACGCTGCTTCAAAAATGGAGTTTCCGGCAGGCTGCGCGCATCATTGCGCTGGATCGTTTCATGGCCGCACGCCTGATGGCCAAGGGAGTTCCGGCAGCGGTGATCCATACCGATCCTCCGTGGTCCCACGATGATGCGGTTCGTTATGATGAAGCGGGTAGGGAAGCCTTCCGGGCTGAGTATGGGCTAACGGGGAAATTTGTGGTGATGTATTCTGGAAACCACAGTCCATGCCATCCTCTGGACACACTTTTGACGGCTGCGCAGGAACTGCAGGGGGAGACCGAGCTGCATTTTCTCTTCGTCGGCGGGGGGAGTGAGTTTGAGAAGGTCAAAGGCTTTCGCGAACGTCACGGGCTGGAAAACATCACGACGTTGCCTTACCAGCCGATGGCCAAACTGGCGGGTTCCCTTTCCTCCGCCGATCTGCATGTGGTGGTCCTGGGGGCGCCGTTTGTGGGCATCGTGCATCCCTGCAAAATCTACAACATCCTGACTCTGGGCATCCCCTTCCTCGCCATCGGGCCTGAGGAAAGTCACCTCACAGATCTCGCCAGCCGACTTCCCGCCCATGCCAGCTATTGTGCAGGTGCAGGGGAAGTGGGCGGGGTGGTGAGCTGCCTGAGGGAGGCGGCGGCATCTGGCAACCGTCATGAGATGCCTGAGGCCAGGCAATTGGCCCGGGAATTTGCGATGGAAGTCTTGCGTTCCAGGCTGATTCGCGTGATTGAAGGGGCCTGCCAAGAAAAGTGATCTGATGGATTCGAGAATCGCCATGCTGGCTTTAGCTACAGAAGCCTCTGAAT
>DMMK01000755.1 GCA_003453085.1 Verrucomicrobiales bacterium | reverse complement strand
GATGTGGGCCTGCCTGATATGGACGGCTTCAGCCTGGTTCAAAAACTTCGCCGGGATGGCGTGCGAACGCCGGTGCTTTTTCTCACGGCAAGGGCGGAGGTCTCCGACCGAGTTCGCGGTCTGGCCGCAGGCGGGGGGGATTACCTGACCAAACCTTTTGCCTTCGAAGAGCTGCTGGCCCGGCTGGAGGCCCTGAACCGTCGCGCCAACAACCATGTGCCGACGCATCGTCGTCTGGGGAAATGCCGCCTGGACTTTGTGCGCCGTCGCGTGAGTTGCGGGCCTGAAAGTGTGGAGCTGCAGCCGCGCGAATGGTGCCTGCTGGAGGTGCTGATGAATCATGAAGGCCGCGTGCTGCCGAAGAAGTTTCTCCTGGAGCAGGTGTGGGACATCCATTTTGACCCAGGCACCAATGTGGTGGATGCCATGGTCTGTAGGCTGCGCCGCAAACTTGAAATGCCGGGCAGCGGTGTCTTGATCGAGACCATTCGAGGAAAAGGATATGTTTTCAAAACTCTGGCCTGAGAGACTGCCTTCACCCTGGCGGCTGGCGCTGCTCATGGGGCTGATTGTCATCGTCAACATCCTGCTGATCCTGACCTTTGTCCGGATCGCCGTCAGCCAGGACATGCGCCTGGTGGATCGCAGCCGGGTCACGGATGACCTCATCGAATATTCGGTGCTTTACACGAATGGCGGGCTCAACGGCATGAAGAAGGTTTTTCATGCCAGCCAGCACATTGACTGGAATGCCCTCCGCCTCACCACCGCCTACGGGAAGGTCATTCATGAAGAGATCCCGGCAGAGATGAAGGGCTTTCCCTGGCCGGAGCAAACGGTGAAGTTCCTGCTGGAGGCTGGCGACATGGACCTCATGGAAATCAGCAGTCCGGATCAGCCTCTGCGCCTGCATCTGGGGGCGATCCGCCTGTGGGATGGCAATACGCTTTGGTTCGGGCGCAGCGATGTCCAGGCGCGCCGCCATCTGGCGAACATTGAGCGGCATCTCTGGTTCGCCGGGCTGACGGCAGCGCTCATCTCCTTCCTTCCTGTGGTGTGGTACATGCATGATGTGCTGCGCCCCATCCAGTCCTTCATCATCAGTGCCGAGCGCATGCGGGTTCCGGGCAGCAACACACGTCTTCGTGCACCAGGGGCCATCCCTGAATTGAAAGCCCTCGCGAATGTGGTGAACACGGGCTTGGACCAGATCCGCGCACTGACACGGGAACTGCAGTCCACCAATGATTTCCTCGCTCACGAATTGCGCACACCACTGGCCCGCGTGCGCGGAAACCTGGAACATTTCCACGATCAGACCGACAATGAAATGGCGCGTGAGGCCGCTGCCCGCAGCCTGGAGGAAATTGATCGCGCGACTCAGTTGGTGCAGACGCTTCTCACCATTCGCGCAGGAGATCATGTGGCCCTTCGTCTGCACCGTCAGGTCACCTCGTTGGATGGCCTTCTCAGCAGTCTGGTTGAACTGTTTATTCCAGCGGCTGAGGACCGGCGTCTCACGCTGACCCTCGGCACAGGCCTCAGCCTTACCCTGAATGTGGACCGTGAGCTGCTGACGCAGGCTGTCTCCAATCTGCTGGACAATGCCCTCGCTTACACCCATGCGGGTGGGGAGGTGAAGGTGAGCTGGATGGGCGAAGGCACTGGCGCGGTCATCACGGTGGAGGATACGGGCCCTGGGCTGCACCCCGAGGAACTTGAGGTCATCTGGGATCGTTACGTGCGCGGTAGTGCCGCCCGGCCAAAGACCTCCGGCATGGGCCTGGGACTCAGCCTCGTGCGCTCCATTGCCATGGCCCATGGTGGCAATGCCGGCGGGCAGAACCGCGAGGGCGGCGGGGCCACGTTTTGGATTTATATTCCAGGCGCTTGATCCAGTGGCTGTCATACAGACGGCCGAGCCAAGTCACTCAGAGGGCAAATGAATGGAGCGCGAACTTGCCGACCACCTCGTATCCCTGCACGCCGATGCCTACGGCTGGGCACTGCATTGCTGTGCAGGGGACTTTTCGCGGGCGGAGGAGGTGCTGCAAAACGCCTACTTGAAGCTCGCCTCGGGGCGCAGCCGACCTGCGGGCGCTTCCTCATTCAAGACCTGGTGGTTCGGCGTCATCCGTTACACCGCCCACGAGGAGTTTCGGCGGCTGCGCTACCGCGAATCTCTGCTGGGGAAACTTTGGCTGCAGATCAGTGGCGATTCTCAGGACCCACGCCCCTCTCCCTCGCATCAGGCGGAGCTGGACGAACAAACTTTGCAACTGCGAGCTGCCCTGGCCCAGTTGCCGGCCCGTCAGGCAGAGGTGCTGCACCTGGTCTTTTATCAGGACCTCACATTGAGCGAAGCCGCTGTCGTGATGAAGGTCGGCCTCGGCTCCGTGCGGCAGCATTACGAACGCGGCAAGGCCCGCCTGCGCAGCCTCCTGCAATCCAATTCCGATCATGAAAACCTCTGCCGATAACGATCTTCGCGCCCGCTTCCAGGCCCAGCGTCAGGCTGAGCGTGAGCAGGCCCCTTGTTGGGATGGGATTGCTTTGCAGTCTCCGGGCCGTGCGCGAAAACCCATGCTGAATCTGCGCCTCCTGGCCCTGCCAGCCTGTGCCGCTGCTCTCCTG
>DMMK01000346.1 GCA_003453085.1 Verrucomicrobiales bacterium | reverse complement strand
GCCCGAGCGAGGTGGAGAGGTCTCGGATTCCGCACGTTTTTGCACCTCCCTGACGAGGGCCACGCTCTGGCCTCCGCCCCTTCAAAAGCCAGCCGGGTAATTTGGCGATGGGCCTGAAAGAAGTTTCGGGCTGTTCTTGCGCCAAACACACCCGGCCTACGGCCAAGCAGCGCACCCAGCCTACGATTGACGGACCGCAGGCTGAGGAGTTTGACTGCTGCCTCTACGCGCGTTTCAGCTTGCCGCTGGCGGTCAGGGGCAGTTCCGGCACGGCGCTAAAGAGCAGGGGGATCTTGTACCCGGCGAGGTGGGCGCGGCAGTGGTTGCGCAGCTCCATCGTGGTGGGGGCACCTTCGGGGCTGGCGATGTAGCGGACGATGGGCACCTCCCCATAGAGCGGATGCAGGCGGGCCTCAACGAGGGAGCGCTGCACCTTCGGGTGGGAATCCAGCACGCGCTCCACTTCCTCTGGGAACACTTTCATGCCGCCGACATTGATCAGCGTTTTCTTGCGCCCGCAGATGGTCACGCGGCCCGCAGCATCGCGGCGGCCCAGGTCGCCTGTGGCGAACCAGCCTTCCGCATCCAGGGCTTCCGCGCGCGGCATCCAGGGATCCAGGTAGGCATCGAACATGCCTTTGCCACGCAGGCAGATTTCACCCGGCTCACCCGCTAGCGGTTCGCGGCCCGTGTCATCCTTCAGCAGGCATTCATAGGCGCTCAGCGGCAGGCCAATGGCCTCGGGGGCCTCCTGCGCACCGGTGAGGTTCAGCACGGGCAGGCCCAGTTCGATGATGCCCAGGCCCTGCACGAGATCGCGGCCAAAACGGGCGCGGAATTTCTCCGCCGTGGCAGCATCCAGCGCAGCGGCGGTGGCCACGGCCAGGCGCAGGGTGGTCCACTCGCCCACGGGCGGTGCCTCCACCAGTTGGCGGTAGTGCACGGGGCTGCCGTACATGACGGTGGCCTTTTGCTCCGCCCCAGCTCGCAGCAGGTCCTCGCCCATGTGGGTTTCCTCGATGATGGTCGTGGCCCCGTGGTAGAGGTACAGGACGATGGAGACGGCAAAGTGATGCGCCATGGGCAGCACCCACAGCACGCGGTCACCCGGGCCAATGCGCAGGCCTTCATTGGCGGCCGTGATGCGCTCCAGCAGGGACTCGTGGGAAAGCAGCACGCCCTTGGATTTGCCCGTGGTGCCGGAGCTAAATCGGATGAAGGCGGGGTTGATCTCTTCAAACGCCGCTGCCGGGAAACCAGGCGTGGCGGCGGGCAGGCGCTGGATCAGCACTTTTTGTTCGGCCACGCTGAAGTCGCCCAGCTTTTGCGTGCCCTCAGGCAGCCAGCCAGCCAGCGTTTCCAGCACCAGCACGGCATCCATGCCGGTGCGGGTGGCGAGGTCGCGCTTTTCCTCATCGGCCAGTTCATCCGGGATGGGCACAAAGCAGGCCCCGGCGGCCAGGGTGGCCAGTGCCAGGGGCACATAGTCCAGGCTGCTGGGGAAGTGCACCCCGATGCGCAGGCGGTCCGCCCGCGCGGGATCACGCGGCACATGCTGCCGGATCACGGCGGCCAGGGCATCGCACTGCTGGAAAAGGGATTCGTAACTGAGCGTGCGGTCTTTCTGGACCAACGCGACCGCTTGGGGCGTCGCACGCTGACGGATGGCTTCGACGATGCTGAACATGAAGCCGTATTAGAAACTCCAGGTAACGCCCAGTGTGACACCCAGGGAATTCAGCCCCGGATTCGGATCGGTGGCACCTTGGTTGGACAGGTGCTGGAACATCGCGCCCAGGCGCAGGTCCACATTTTCAGCCACAGCGTAGGAGACGCCTGCGGCGGCGAACCAATTGTAGGTCAGGTCCTGGCCCTGGCCGCCGGTCACGCCCTGGGAATCAATCCAGCCCAGACCGCCGCCGAGCTGGCCATACACGGACCAGGTGCCGGTGGCATCCCAATACTCCAGGGACGGGGCGGCCATGAAGCCGAAGTAGTGATTTTCAGGCCCCTGGAGGATGGCCTGGCCGATGGCGGCAAAGCGGCTGCGCACAACGATGGCGGAGCCGTCTTCAAACACATGGTGCATCATGTAGGCCGGGCGCCAGGACAGCATCACCGGGGCGCTTTCATAGTCCAGCGGCGTGTCACCGCCCACCTTCCACAGGTAGCCCACTTCCAGGTCGATGCTGTTTTGCTGCCAGGGTTTTACCTCTGGCGAAAGGCCGGGTGCCAGGGGTGCAGGTTCCCCGGCCAGGGCAGCCGTGGTAAAAAAGGCGAAAAGAGTGAGGAGGCGCTTCATGCGCGCCCATGAAGGCATGGAGCGTTCCCGGATGCAAGAGCAGAAGCGGGACTGAAACTTATCTGTCCAAGCAGGCTATCTTTATGCTTTCATCCGTATCACCCTCCGCATGACCTTCCCCCGCCTGCTTTCCGCCTGCCTGCTCCTCCTGCCGCTGCTCAGCGTCAGTTGCTCCACCCAGCCTTATTATGGCGGGCAGCCCGCCTACGGGGGCCAGCCGTCCTATGGGCAGAATCTGTTTCGCTATGGGCAGCAGGGCGTGAATGTGGCCAAAAAACTGCCCTCCCGCGTGCTTGGCCTGTTCCGCAGCGACGGCTCCTTTTGGTATGCCGATGGGATGCAGGGCCGCGCCTCCATCCGCATCGTCCTGGGCGAGCAGATGGTCTATCTCTACAAAGGCGGCCACCTCGCCGGTGGCTCGCCCATTTCCTCCGGCTCCGAAGGTTATGACACCCGCCCGGGCCGCTACAGTGTGATCGAGAAGGACATCGACCACAAATCCTCCATCTACGGCGATTACGAAGACATGTACGGCAACGTGGTGATGACGAACATTGACAACCGCAAGGACCGCCGCCCGCCCGGCACCCGTTTTGAAGGAGCGAAGATGTACTACTTCATGCGCATCTACGGCGGCGTGGGCATGCACCAGGGCTACCTCCCCGGCTACCCCGCCTCCCACGGCTGCATCCGCCTCCCCGGCCACATGGCCGAGAAATTCTTCCGCGCCTGCCCCATGGGTACGCCTGTGACCGTGGTGCCGTGAGGGGTGTCAAAACCCTCGGGTCTTGATCCCATTCATCTCTGCGCGCCCCAGCAAAAAGGCTAGGGCTTCAGGGGTGAGCTGTGCTTTGGGCAGGGTAGAATACGCTGAT
>DMMK01000195.1 GCA_003453085.1 Verrucomicrobiales bacterium | reverse complement strand
CCCGGGGCCGTCTGCCAATGGGCGGGCCAGGTGGTTGCCACGGGCTGCGTGCTTGCGCCAAGTGTCATCGCTGAGGATGCGCAGCCACTGGGCGGAGATGAAGCGCATTTTGGAACAGAGCTGCCCGGCCTGCTTGCAGCGGTATTCGAAGTCGCGGGCGAGGTCGCGATTGAAGAAGACCACGGCTTCGGTGACGGCCATGCCCAGTTTGGTGCCGCCACAGCAAAGGACATCTACCCCGGCCTTCCAGGTGATGTCGGCGGGCTTGCAGCCCAGGGCGGCGAGGGCATTGAAAAAACGCGCACCATCCATGTGCACATGCAGGCCGTGCTGTTTGGCCACCTGGCAGAGGCCGGCGATTTCACCGGGGCGGTAGGTGCTGCCCAGCTCGGTGCTTTGGCTGAGGCTCAGGGCCCGGGGATGCGGGTAGTGGAGGTCCGTGCGATGGGTGATGAGTCGTTCGACATCGACCGGGTCCAGCTTGCCTAACGAACTTTTCGCCAATAGCAGCTTGGAGCCGTTGGAAAAGAACTCGGGTGCGCCGCATTCATCGGTCTCCACGTGGGCCACATCGCTGCAGATCACGCTGTGGTAACTCTGGCACAGGCTGGCCAGGGAGAGGGAATTGGCCGAGGTGCCGTTGAAGACAAAGAAGACCTCGCAGTCGGTTTCGAAAAACTGGCGGAAGCTTTCGCAGGCAGCCGCTGTGATGGCATCGGCTCCGTAGCTGGGCTGGTAGCCCGCATTGGCCTCCGCCATGGCTTGCCAAGCCTCCGGGCAGATGCCGGAGGTGTTGTCCGAGGCGAAGTGGTATTTGGCGGCGGCCGTGCTCACAGGGATGGAGGGCAGGGGCTTACTTGGCCACGTAGTCGAGCACGCAGACCTTATCCAGGATCGGCTTCAGCTGGGCGACAAAGCTCTGGTGGGATGGGTGCGGCAGGTAGGTTTCCAGGCCCGCCTTGTTGGCGAAGGTGACGAAGAAGCAGTGGGTGAAGCCGTCGTTGATGTTTTCCGGGCTCACATTGGTGCCCCACTCGAAGCCTTCCACCGTATCGATCTTTTTGGCCAGTTCGATGAAGGCTTTTTCAATGGTCTGCACCTGCTCTGGCGTGGCGGTGTCCTTGAATTTGAAGAAAACGACGTGGCGGTAGGGGGATTCAGCGGCGGCGGAGGTCATGAGGAGAACGGTGGTGGCGAGGGTGAGGAGGAGGAGTTTCATGGCAGGAAAAAACGCAATATCCCGCTTTCATGATGCAGAAGATATCCGGTGTCGAGCCTGCATTCGCTCTGGCATGTGAAGTTCTGCCGGGTATGTCTTGCGCCCCCCGCTATGCCCCCGCCGACTGCTGCCCTCCTTTCCGCCAATGAACTGGCCCTTTCCTATGGCAATCAACGCCTGCTGGAAGAGGTAACCCTGGCCGTGGCCGCCGGAGAAAAAGTGGGCCTGGTGGGTCGCAATGGCTGCGGCAAGACCAGCCTGCTGAAGATCCTGGCCGGAGTGGAGCGCCCTGATTCGGGCGAACTCTCCATCCGCCGTGGCCTGCGCATGGGCTACCTGCCGCAGGAGTTTGAACTGGACATGGACCGCACGGTCATGGAAAACATTCAGGCGGGTGCGGCCGATCTGACGAGCTGGCTGACCCGCTATGAGGAAGGGGACGGCAGCGAGGCGGAGCTCTCCGAAATGCTGCACCAGATCGAAGCCACAGACGGCTGGAACCTAGATGCCCGCATCCGCGCCACGGCGACCGCCCTGGACGCGCCTGCGCTAGATGCCGTGGTGGCCCCGCTTTCCGGTGGCGAAAAACGCCGTGTGGCCCTGTGCCGGGCCCTGGTGGCCCAGCCGGATCTGCTGCTGCTGGACGAACCGACCAACCATCTGGACGCCGACTCCATCCGCTGGCTGGAAGAGACGTTGCGCAGCTTCTCCGGGGCGGCGATTTTCGTCACGCATGACCGTTACTTTCTGGATGTCATCGCCACCCGCATCATTGAGCTGGCGGATGGCAAATGTTATTCCCACCCAGGCAACTACACGGCCTTTTTGGAAAGCAAGGCCGCACGCCAGGCCATCGCCGAGCAGTCCGAACGCCGCCGTCAGCGCTTTCTCCGCACGGAACTGGAGTGGGTGCGTGCCGGGGTGAAAGCCCGTGGTACCAAGCAGCGCAGCCGTCTGGAGGCCTTCTACGCCATCGAAGGCCAGGAAGCCCCGCAGGAGGAGCGCGAAATGGATCTGCTGCTGCCACCGCCTGCTGACATGGGGGACATTGCTGTGAATCTGGAAAACGTCGGCGGCATGGTGGAGACGGATGCCGGTGAACGCTGGCTGTTTAAGAACCTGGACATCATCTTCCGTCCCGGCCAGTGCACGGGCATCGTGGGGCGCAATGGCGCGGGGAAGACCACGCTGCTGCGCATCTGCATGGGGCAGCGCCCGCCAGAAACTGGCAAGGCCACGGTGGGCAAAAAGGTGGTGTTTAACTACATTGACCAGACGCGTATGCAGCTCAGCGGCGATGGCACCATCCTTTCTGAAGTGGCGGACCAGGACGACGTGGTCTTTTTTGGCCAGCAGCGTCTCAGCGCCCGCGCCTACCTGCGACGCTTCCTCTTCAGCGATGAGCGTACGAATGAGCGCGTGGACCGTCTGTCCGGGGGCGAACGAGCCCGCCTGATGTTGGCGAAGGTGCTGAAGCGCGGTGGCAACGTCATCGTGCTGGATGAGCCGACGAACGATCTGGACCTGCAGAGCCTGCGCATCCTGGAGGAGGCACTGAGCAATTTCTCTGGCACATCCATCGTCGTCAGCCATGACCGCTACTTCCTGGACCGCGTGTGTGACCAGATCATCGCCTTTGAGGAATCCGGCGTGCATGTACAGGTGGGCAACTACAGTTACTACCTCGAAAAACGCAAGGAGCGCGAGGCCCGCGACAAGCTGTGGACGGCCCCCGCCAAGGCTGAAAAAGCCAGCAGTGCTGCCGCCGCGAAAAGTCAGGCCAAGCCGCGAAAGCTGAGCTTCAAGGAGATCCGTGAACTGGAAGAGATCGAGGGGATCATCTTGGAGGCCGAAGGCAAGGTGGAGACCCTAGATGCCACCCTGAATGACCCGTCATTTTACGTCACCCGCTCCACCGAAGCGGAAGGACTCATCAAAGAACTCGACGATGCCAAAACTCGCGTCGCCCGCCTGTATGCCCGTTGGGAAGAACTGGAAGCCGTGAAGGCAGCGAGCGAGGCGGTGTGATCCTCTCTGCGAGGGAGGACGTCTTTTGTCCTACACCTAACCAAGATCATTC
>DMMK01000014.1 GCA_003453085.1 Verrucomicrobiales bacterium | reverse complement strand
GTTCCAGGCCGCGTTTCCACCGAAGTGGACGCCCGCCTGTCCTTCGACACCCAGGGCAACGTAGACAAGGCCCGCCAGCTCATCAGCATGTATGAGAAGGAAGGCATCGCCCGTGAGCGCGTGCTGATCAAAATCGCCTCCACCTGGGAAGGTATCAAGGCCGCCGAGATCCTTCAGAAAGAAGGCATCAACTGCAACCTGACCCTTCTGTTCAGCCTCGCCCAGGCCGTCGCCTGCGCTGAAGGCGGCATCAAGCTCATCTCCCCTTTCGTCGGCCGTATCCTCGACTGGCACAAGAAGAGCACCGGCAAAGACTACGCACCGGCAGAAGATCCCGGCGTGGAGTCCGTGACCCAGATCTACAACTACTACAAGCACTTCGGCCACAAGACCGAAGTCATGGGTGCCAGCTTCCGCAACAAAGGTGAAATCACCGAACTCGCCGGCTGCGACCTCCTCACCATCAGCCCCGGCCTCCTGGGCGAGTTGCAGGCTTCTGAAGAATCCCTCACCGCCAAGCTCAACGTCGAGAACGCCAAATCCCTCAAGATCGAGCGCATCGGCAGCGACGAGAAGACCTTCCGCTGGCTCTTCAACGAAGACGCGATGGCCACCGAGAAGACCGCCGAAGGCATCCGCAACTTCGGCAAGGACATCGTCAAGCTCGAGAAGCTGATCGAAGCCGGTCTGTAAGACTCAAAAAAGTGAAACCGGCCCTGCGCCTGTTTTGTTCAAAGCGCGATTCCGCCAAGGATCGCGCTTTGTTGTTTCCATGAAAGGTCTCCGGCCCGCTGGCAGGGCAACCAGTCACTTTACACGCCTGGGACGCGTCCAGAAGAACCAGCTCGCGAGATCCAGTGCCACCAGTGTTGCGGCCAGAACCATAAAAACGGCATCTCCCGTCCGGACTGCGAATCCGAAAAGAGTGAGATACACAATGGCCGCCCCAATGCGGAAAAGACAATAAGCAGGTCCGGACTTTTTCATTCGGGATGATACTGACGTAAACCTCTCTACTCCTGCTTATCTTCGCAAGACGAACTCCTTCGCATTGACCAAGGACCAGGCGATGTCCTCCAGAGCTGCACGCCTGTCTTTGGCAGAGACGATGAGAGACTCCATGATTTTAGCCTCATCCGCAGTCGGGGCACGAGTCAGCAGGGCCCAGTACAGATCCCGTACGACGGGGGCAGGGTCATCGTTTTTGGCGAGTGATTGCAGCCGGTTATATTTGTCGCTGATCAGCCTGCCGACAATGGGACCGCTGATGAACTGAAAAATCTGGCCGAGGTTGGTATCGCCGGCGCGCTCACACTCGCAGCTTAGTTCGCGCTTGGGACGGCCAAATTGGACCAGGAAGGCCTCGGGCGACATTGGGTCGGGGCTGCCACGTCCGCCTTTTGGGCCGGCCATCTGCCCCGCGCGTTTTCCGGTTTTGTCCAAGGAGGACCGCACACGCAAAGCGAGGTGCAGCGAATCAAAGAGCTGTTCCGCACTGAGGCGACGCGGCAGGTTGTGAGAGTAATTGATCTCATCCGCCGCGTTTGTCCCGTTAGGCTGGCTGTCGAGCTGGTACGTGCGGCTCAGCATGAGGGTGCGGATGATGTGGCGCAGGTCAAAACCGCTCTTCACAAAATCCTGAGACAGGTCTTCGAGGAGCTGTGGATGGCTGGCCGGATTGGTAAGGCGGAAGTCATCCACCGGATCCACCAGACCACGGCCCATGAGATGATACCAGATGCGGTTGACCTGAGACTTGGCAAAGAGTGGATTCTTGGGCCCGGTGAGCCAGACGGAGGCGGCCTGCAATGCATCCTCCTTGTCAGCCAGCTTCGGCATGTCGGCCCCGAGGAAACGAGGTTTGGCTTTTTCTCCGGTGCGTGGGTTGTCCACGCTCAGCTTCGGATTCAGAAAGACGATCTGCTCACCATTGAATTCATGCTTATCGTTTGTGTCACGCCTTTTGTTATCCCCGATGAGCTTGTAATCCACCTGGCCGAAAACGGCGGACCAGTTGTAATAATCGTCCTGGGTCCAGCGGTCGAAGGGGTGATTGTGGCACTCCGCACACTGGAGGCGAGTGCCAAGAAAGACCTGGGCGGCTGCCACGGCGCGTTCGGACGGGGTACGGTTGGCACGATAGAAGTTCGAGGGTGCCTGCTGATAGGTGCTGCCACGGGAGGCCACCAGTTCACGCACCATGACGTCCACCGGGCGATTTTGCGCGATGTTATCCCGGATCCAGCCATGAAAGACTTTCAATCCCGTGTCATCCAGGGTGCGGCCTTCGGCCTTCAGCACATCGGCCCACTTGAGGGCCCAGAAGTCGGCGAACTCCTGCCGAGCGAGAAGCTTGTCCACCAGGCGCGCCCGCTTGTCCGGACGCTTTTCGGTAGCAAAGGCGCGGGCTTCTTCCGCCGTTGGCACCATGCCCAGAAGGTCCAGGTAAGCGCGGCGGGCAAAGACATCGTCGCTGCACACGCTGCTGGGGGTGATGCGCCGGGGCTTCCTGTCTCTTATTCCCCTCTGACGCTGCCGCCGACGCCGCTACTGTGTGTCCTCGGGGTGG
>DMMK01000397.1 GCA_003453085.1 Verrucomicrobiales bacterium | reverse complement strand
TACGACGTCCTCGACGACTAAGACGATTCCTAGAACGTGCACGCCATATTCGAAATCCCCGATGAGATCGCAGATGAACTGTCCTAACCAATTTTGAAAAAACCATGAGCGAAGAACTCCTGCTCGATCTGTCTGCCCCCGAATCCAAGCCTGCCAAAAAGGCCGCTGCAAAAAAAGCTGCCCCGAAGAAAACGGCGGTTAAAACGGCGGCCGTAAAGGTCGCCCCAACCAAAAGTGTGGCGGCGAAAAGGCCTGCGGCGAAAAAGGCGGCGAAAGCCAAGGAGCCCGCCCCCCAGGCTGAAGCGGAGCCTGTGCAGCCAGCACCCGTGGTGCCTGTGGCAGAGACTACCCCGGAACCGACACCCGAGGTGAATGGCACGAAGAAAGCCAAGCCTGTGCGCAAGTCTGCAGTGCTGAAAAAGGCGGCCGAAATGCTGGCCCAGATGCAGGCTGCCGAGGCTGCGCCGAAAGCTGAAGCCCCTGTTGCCAGCGCTCCCGATGTCGAAGTTTCCACTCCCGCGCCAGTCGCTCCTGCTACCGTTGAGCCGATGGCTCCGGTGGTGGAAGAGGCCCCCGTGGTTACCGCACCGGCTCCAATCGCTATTGCTGAACCTGTGGCCCCACAGCCCCAGCAGCCACAACGCCATGCCGACCATCAGCACGCCCCTCGCGGACAGGGCCAGGACGGCAACGGTCAGCCCAATGGTCCTTCGGGAGACGGCCAGCCCCAAGAGCGCCGCAAATCCAAATTCGAGCGCTGGAAAGAGCGTCGCGAACGTTTCCGTCAGGAAAAAATCGCCCGTCAGCAGGCCAATGGTGGCAGTGGAAATGGCAACGGCCAGCAGCAGCATTCCCAGCAGCCGCGTCATCAGAATCAGGAAGTCCAGGCCGGCGGTGATGAGGAGCGCAATCGCCCCTCCGAAATCCCTCTCGGCCCGCCCGAGCCTGCCGATGGCATCCTGGAACTGACGCCGAAAGGCTACGGATTTCTGCGCCAGCGTGACCGGATGTACATCCAGCACCCGAATGATTCCTTCATCTCGGCCGATTTCATCCGCCAGTATGGCCTGCGTGAAGGCATGCAGATCAAAGGCGTGGCCCAGAAAGGGCAGCGTGGTCTTCAGGTCACCTCGGTGGCCGAAGTGAACGGCCGTGTGCCTGAGTCTATTCGCGACCTGCCTTTGTTCGAAGAGCTCAAGGCGACCAACCCCACCAAGAAGATCCAGCTTGAGACTTCGAAGGACCGCCTGACCACCCGTGTCATTGACATGTTCACCCCCGTGGGCCGTGGCCAGCGTGGCCTGATTGTCGCCCCGCCGCGGGCAGGCAAGACCACCATGCTGCAGCACATCGCCGAGGCGGTGGTGGCGAATCATCCCGGCATGCATCTCATGATTCTGCTGGTGGATGAGCGCCCGGAAGAAGTGACCGAGTTCAAGCGCATCCTGCCCAAGGCGGAAATCTACGCCAGCTCGAATGATCAGGACATCAAGAGCCACACCCGCATCGCTGCCTTTGCGGTGGAGCGCGCCAAGCGTCTCGTCGAGTGCGGAGAGCATGTGTTCATGCTCATGGACTCCATCACCCGTCTGGCCCGTGCTTTTAACAATGCCAAGCAGGGCGGTGCCACCATGAGCGGCGGCATGGGCGTGGGGGCGATGGAGATCCCCCGTCGTCTTTTCGCCGCTGCGCGTAACACCCGTCAGGCAGGCAGCCTCACCGTTCTGGCCACGGCCTTGGTGGAAACCGGCAGCCGCATGGACGACCTCATTTTCCAGGAATTCAAGGGCACCGGGAATATGGAGTTGGTGCTGGATCGCAAGATTGCCGAGCAGTTCTACTACCCGGCGGTGAACATCTTCAAGTCCGGCACCCGCCGTGAGGAACTGCTTCTGCAGTCCTTCCAACTCGACAAGATTCACATGCTCCGCCGTGGCCTCGCCGGGCATAAGCCGATCGATGCCATTCAGCGTGTGCTTACTCTCATGGAGCGCTACCCCAGCAATGCCCAGATGCTGGTGGATCTGCCGAACAAGAGTTAGGTTCAGGCCATTCGGCCCATCAAATGTCCAGCGGACCCCGGTGAAAACCGGGGTCCGTTTTGTTTGGAACTGGGCTTCGTCTTTTCCTCACACGACTGCTCATTTTATGCCATAGTGGCAGGCCCGTGATTCAGCACCTCTACGTCCACATTCCCTTTTGCCACCGCATCTGCCCCTACTGCTCCTTTTACAAGCATCAGCACGGCAGCACGGACATGGCAGGGTTTGTTGAGGCCGTCTTGGCGGAGGCAAAACGGGAACAGGCCGCCCGTGACCTGGATCTCCGCACCGTCTATTTGGGGGGCGGCACGCCCACGGCCCTGAGTGAAAAACACATGGAGCGCCTGCTTTCGGGCCTGCGTGAGATCTTCGATTTCTCCCAGGTCACCGAATACACCAGCGAGGTGAACCCTCGCACCATCACGGCCTCCAAAGCGGCCATGATGCGCAGCCAGGGCGTCTCACGCATTAGTCTCGGCATCCAGGCCTGGGATGAGCCCACCCTGAAGATCTTGGGCCGCGATCATGCCCCGGCAGATGCCGAGGAAACGTTCCAACTCCTCCGCGGAGCTGGTTTTGACAGCGTCAGCCTGGACCTCATGTTCTCCATACCAGGGCAGAGCCTGCAAACCTGGAAGGAGACCGTCGAAAAAACCATCTCCCTGCAGCCAGACCATATCTCTGCCTACAATCTGAACTACGAGGAAGACACGGAGTTCTTCCAGCGCCTGCGCAAAGGCCAGTATCAGGAGGACGAAGGCCGCGATGCGGAGTTCTTCTACCTCGCTCTCGATCTCCTGGAAGCCTCCGGTTATCAGCATTACGAGATCAGCAACTACGCCAAACCTGGCTTTCGCTCCATCCATAACGAGAGTTATTGGTTAGGCGAAGAATACTTGGGCCTGGGTCCCAGTGCCTACTCCACTGCGGCAGGCCAGCGCTGGCAAAACATTGCCGATACCACTCGCTACATGGAGCTCATCCAGGCGGGGCAGGGGACTGCCCAGCCTGGCGAGGAATTGACCGAGGATCGTCGCCGTACCGAGCGATTTGGCCTGGAACTGCGCACCGTCCGCGGTCTCCCGGCAGATCTCGTGCTGCCAGAACAGCAGCGGATGATGACTACCCTGGAAAGTGAAGGCCTGCTCACCCTGAAAAACGGGCACATCATCCTCACCCGCGAGGGCAAGCCTCTCGTGGACTCCATTGCCGTAGCCCTGATGGGCTAGGTGAAGGGGCGCGTGGTTTTTGGGAGGTGACTGAGTCCAGTTGGTGCTGCCCCAGGGCGGCGAATGCGGTTTTGCAGTGGTAAAAGGCTGCAAATCAGTTAAAGACACGGCCCCATTATTCGTCTGACCATGCAACCTGCCCCTGAACACACCGAATCCGAGCTGCTTCAATTTCGCCGTCACAAGCTGGAGGAGCTCCAGAAACGTGGCATCGCAGCGTTCGGCGGCAAGTTTGAGGTTACTCATGCCCCAGGCACTCTGAAGGCAAATTTTACCGAGGGGCTGGACGTCCGTGTTGCAGGCCGCATTCTTTCCCGTCGCCAGATGGGCAAGGCCACCTTCTTTGACATCGGCGACATCACCGGTCGCATCCAGTGCTACCTCAGTAAAAATGATGTGGGCGATGAAGCCTATGATCTGTTTGTCCACCAGATTGACATTGGTGACTTCGTGGCCATCGAAGGCCTGAGCTTTGTCACCAAAAAGGGTGAAAACTCCATCCACGTGAAGGTTCTCACGCCGATGAGCAAGGCCCTGCGCCCGCTGCCTGACAAGTGGCATGGCATCGCCGACCGCGAGATCAAGTACCGCCAGCGTTACCTGGACCTCATTTCCAATGAGCAGAGCCGTGAGATCTTCGTGACTCGCAGCAAGATGGTTTCCGAGATCCGCAGCTTCCTCAATGGCCGCGACTTCCTGGAGGTGGAGACCCCGATGATGCAGGACGTCCCCGGCGGTGCCGCGGCACGCCCCTTTGAGACCTATTTCAACGCGCTGGACCAAAAAATGTACCTGCGCATCGCGCCGGAGCTTTACTTGAAAAGGCTGCTCGTGGGCGGTTTTACCAAGGTGTATGAGCTGAATCGCAACTTCCGCAACGAAGGCGTCAGTCGCCGTCACAATCCTGAATTCACCATGCTGGAGGCCTACTGGGCCTACTCTGATTTCGAGCAGATGGCGGATCTGGTGGAAAGCCTCGTCTGCCACCTGGCGGAGAAGTTCTGCGGAGGCCTCAAAATCAAGCGCAATCGCGTGACCGAAATCCGCGCCATCCTGTTCATGATTCCCCGGCTTTGCCAGGAGCATTCCCTCGTTCTTTCTGCTGAGGCACAGACCGAGTTTCAGGCTGTCATTGCCATGGCCCACAAGGCCCTGAATGAGCTGGATCACGAAAAAGCCGCCTCCATTGCCCAGACGACCCGGGCGGAAGTGGCCCGTTTCCTCGGTGTCTGTGAAAAGGAGCTGAATCCTGGGCAAAAGGGCTTTTTTGACGCCATGCTGGCCAAGCTGGATGTCCTCAGCGAAGACGCTTTCATTGACCTCAGCCGTCCCTGGAAGCGCACGCCTTATCGGGATCTGGTCAAAGGTGCCGCCGGGGAAGACTGGTTCACGCTCAGCAAAGAAGCCAAGGTGGAGCGTGCTCAGGGCCTGGGTGTGCACGAAATCCACGCCGGGGACGAGCATTACGAACTCGACCAGAAAATCTTCGAAAAGCTGGTGGAAGAAAAGAGCTTCAATCCCCTCTTCGTCACCCACGTTCCCAAGGAACTGGTGCCATTGGCGAAGCAGAACACCGCCGACGATTCCGTGGTGGATGTCTATGAACTCGTGATCAATGGCCAGGAGATCAGCCCTGGTTACTCGGAGCTGAACGACCCCATCGTCCAGCGCCAGCGCCTGGAGCACCAGGCCGGTGAAGAGATCCAGAAGATTGACGAGGAGTTCATCCTGGCGCTGGAGCACGGCATGCCGCCTGCAGGTGGCATTGGCATCGGCATTGACCGCCTCATCATGATGCTGACTGGGGCCGAAAGCATCCGTGATGTCGTCCTCTTCCCGCAGTTGAAGCGCAAGGCTGACTGACTTTGCGAGGTTGATCAGGTGCCCGCAAAAGCGTAACCTTTTGTCGGGCTCAGCCGTTGACATAACCAAAAGCATTGTGAGCAAACATCACCATCATCATCACGACGGCTGCGTTCGTCAGGAGCCGGAAAAGCTCCTGCGTGAGTCCCTGGAGCGCGCCCGCGCCGCCGGGCTTCGCCGCACCAAGGCGCTGGAGGATGTGCTCTCCATTCTCATCCATGCCTGCCAGCCTTTGACGCTGGCCGACATCGCTGAGTCCGACCAACTAGGCAGTGGGGCCGACAAGGCGACCGTTTACCGTCTGCTGATGAAGCTGGAGGAGCGTACCCTCATCCGTCGGCTGGGCCTGCATGACCGGGCTGCCTACTACACGATGATTCTTCCGGGTGAGCACAGCGATTACCTGATCTGCAATGACTGCGGTAGGATCGAAAAACTCGATATCTCCTGCCCTGTTCAGGCCCTGGAGAAGCAGATTGCCAAAAAATCTGGCTTTAAAAAGCTCTATCACGAGCTCGAATTCTTCGGCCAGTGTCCGGATTGTGCCGTCTAAATGGCTTTTTTTAGCTGCCAGAGCCTCTTTTTAAGGGGCCCTTCA
>DMMK01000295.1 GCA_003453085.1 Verrucomicrobiales bacterium | reverse complement strand
CATAGTAGCTGTCGAAACCCTGATCCATCGGCCTCAGTCCCGGTTTGAAACCCAGGTGCCATTTGCCAATGCACGCGGTGGCGTAGCCTGCGCTTTTGGCCACCTCGGCCAGCGTCAGTTCCGTGGCGGGCAGGCCGCCTGCTGCATCTGGCCGCAGCACCCCTACGGCCAGGCCACTGCGGCCAGGATAACGGCCCGTCATCAATGAGGCACGTGATGGCGTGCACAGCGCGGAGGTGACGGAGAAATCCGTGAAACGCGTGCCCTCAGCCGCCATTTGATCCAGGTGCGGTGTGCGGATGTCTGGCGCCCCGTAGCAGGCCAGATCCCCGTAGCCCAGATCATCGCAGTTGATGAAGATGATGTTAGGCCGGGGAGCAGCGTGGGCGGGTACGGCCATCAATGCTGTGAGCAGCACTGCGCCAGCCTTGAGCCACGTCAAAAAGGAATCAATAGACATAAGCAAACTCGTTGGAATTCATTAACACGAGGCACACATCCGCCAGGGCGCGGGTGCGGGCATCCACGGCACCGGGTTGCAGATCGGGGACGAAGTCGGCGTAGGCGGGCAGCTTCTCCTGAAAGCTGAATTTTTCTCCCGTGTTCTCTTCCACGGCCTCGCGGGTGATCTCCAGCGGCGGCGGCTGGGCGGTGAAGGTGAGTGCCTGCTGCTTCGCCTGCATGGCCTGCCAGTGGGCGGTGCAGGCGGTCTTTTCTTCCACGGTGGGAGCGCGGCCATAGGCCAGGGCAAACACTCGCTCCAGGGCATCGGCAGGTTGGTCTTTTAAAGCGCGATGAGCCAGGGCCAGAGCGCGGTCATAGGAGGCCTGGCCATTGAACAGGCTGAAGACCTGCGGCGTCACGATGGAGACCTCTCGCGCCTCACAGGAAAAATCGGGACCAGGTTCATTGAACACCTCCATGAAGGGGTCCCGCACGCCGCGAATTTTCAGCGCATACAGGCTGCGGCGGTGTCGCTGGGCGGGCAGGGGATTCGGCACCCAGGCAGCGGCAAAGGTGCCCATGACCTGACGTGGCTGCATGGCCACCTCCCGGTGGATTTCAGGCCGATTCGGGATGCCGCCCAGGGTGGGGTTCAGCTCGCCCGTGACCTTCAGCATCGTGTCTCGCAGCTCCTCAGCGGTGAGGCGGCGCGGCTTAAAGACGGCATAGGCGGCCTCCATTTCTTCACGGGAGCGAAAGCCTCGGGCTGCATTGAATGCCCCTTCAGCACTGCGCCGATAAGCCGCACTGCTCATGATGAGGCGATGCATTTCCTTGATGCTCCAACCCTTGTCCACCAGCGTTGCGGCCAGCCAGTCCAGCAGCTCTGGATGCGTGGGTTTCTTGCCCGTGCTGCCAAAGTTATTGGGGTTCCCCGCCAGGGCCTGCCCGAAGTGCCAGAGCCACAGGCGATTCACGATCGTGCGGGTGGTCAGGGGATTGTCCGTACGGGCGATCCAGGCCGCCAGGGCGCTGCGGCGGCCCTCCAGTTCTGCGGGGATTTGGGCCTGCACCTGCGCGGTTTCAAAAAGGGCTGTTAGCACCCCCGGCTGCACCGGCGTGGTGGGTGAAAAGGGATCTCCCCCGCCCAGGATGGCCGTTTGTTCCAGCTCGCCTGCCGTGAGCCGATCCTGCGACACGCGCAGGGGCTGGTTCACGCTGGTCATCGTCGGCGTGCGGCCATTGTAAACGCTGAAGGCATAGGGCTCGTAGCGTTCCATCTCCCACTTCAGGCGTTCCAGTCCTTTGCGGGCCACGCGCTCATTGCCGAAGTCCACCGGCTGAAAGCCGACCAACTTCGGCGGATACTGATCCTCTGGCAGACCCTGCTTTTGCAAACTGTTGCGGGCAAGGTCATACACGCCAACAAAGTTCCGCGCCTTGCCCTTGCCCGGGCCTTTCATTTTGCTTCCGCTCTGCATCGTGGCGCGGGCTTCGGCCACGGCACTGTCCCAGGCGCGGCGATCCAGCTTCTTCTCCGCATACCACTTTTCTGCGTTGACGAGCATTTGGTTATCCAGCTTACGCAGGACATTCAGGTGCTCGGCATAACGCATCTCCAGGTATTTGCGTTCTTCAAAACCCGCAGTGTTTTCTTCGGGCAAAAACGGGGCGGCGCGTTCCGCTAGTTGCGTGCTGCTGAAGCAGGCCTGCAGTGCATAATAATCATGCGTGGGCACGGGATCGAATTTGTGATCGTGACAGCGCGCACATTGCAGGGAGTGCGCCAGAAAGGTCTCGCCCACGCTGTTGGTCACATCATCCAGGAACCGCTGACGCGCCACTTTCGCTACCTCCATGCCGGTGAGTTCCCACGGACCCATGCGCAGGAAGCCAGTGGCGATGAATCCCTCCGAAGTGAGGCTGGCACTCTTGCCTGCCTGGGCGGTATTCGCCGCCATCTCATCGCCCGCGATCTGCTCTTTGATAAACTGATCGTACGGCTTGTCCACATTGAAGCTGCGCACCACGTAATCGCGGTAGCGCCAGGCATTGCCGCGTTCGTAGTCATTGGCAAAGCCGCTGCTGTCCGCGTAGCGCGCCACATCCTGCCAATGCCGTGCCATGCGCTCGCCATAGTGGGGCGAGTCTAACAAGCGATCGATCAATTGGCCGTAAGTGGCTTCCACATCTTCGGCGGTCTTCATCGCCTGCTCAAAAGCATGCACCTCCTCCGGTGTGGGTGGCAGGCCGGTGAGGTCAAAGGTGGCGCGGCGGATGAAGGTTCGAGGATCCGCTGCCGGGGCGGGTTTCACTCCGGTGGGCAGGTGCAGGGAAAGCAGGGCATCAATGGGGTGCGGGGCCGTGGCAGGCGGCGTGGTTTTTTTCACCGGTTGGTAACCCCACAGCGCGGCAGGCAGGTAACGGCGATTCGCCCAGTCGGGTGAAAGCGCCCCGGTGGTCTTGATGATGAGTCCATCTTCCGCTTCCCAGGCCTGTGCGTGCGCCTGGGCGATCTTTTGCCGCTCCGCCTCCTCAGGCCACGGGGCACCTTCCGTGATCCAGCTCTTCAGCCAGCCCAATTGTGCCTCCGTGAGGGCATCCTTTTCCTTCGGAGGCATCGCCTCCCACTCCTCATGGGTGCGGGTGGCAGCAAGATACAGCGGGCTGCCCTCGGGCTTTCCTGCAACGAGGCTGGTTGCTTCACTGTCCCCTCCCTTCAGCGTGCTGGCCAGCGTGCGCATGTCCAGCCCGCCTTTGATCTTCGCCTCCTCCTGCCCATGACAGGCCAGGCACTTTTCCTGAAACATGGGCCAAACGCGCCTAACAAAAAGCGCCTCCGCCTCTTCCGCGTGAAGCGAGGAGGAGATCAGCAAGGGCAGCAGGGCGAAGCGAAAAGTCATGGCAGTGAAACGATGCATCAAGGGCTACATTTCTTTTCCCGTTCACAAGACGAAGTGTGCCAATATTTTTTGGCAAAGTGTGCCGCAATGCCCTGCCTGCTGTGTGCCGCGCCTCACTCCACTTTGCCAGCCTCGTGCATCGCTTTCACCTCTTCGCTCGAGAGAGCCGTGTGGTAGATGGAAAATTCATCCAGGGAGCCGTTGAGATTGCGGATGGGGAAACGGTGCCCAGCCGTGGGAAGGCCCCAGTTGCCGATCTCGCAGGGGCCGAAGGTGATCTCACGTCCAGATTGGTGCAGGGCGGAGACTTCGCGGCCCACTTCCAGACCGTCGAAGTACTGAATGACTTGGCCGCTTTGGCTGTTGTAGGTCACTGCCAAGTGATGCCAGCGACCCAGGCTGTCAGCCGTAAAGACAGGTTTGGAGAAATACATTTGGTTATGCTTGCCTCCCTTGGTGGCTTCGGTCGGGCGATACATGATGGAGAACATGAGGCTGCCGTCCTCATGGATCTGCCAGTGAGGTTCGCCGTTATCATAACCATCGGTGAGCAGCAGGGAATTGTACTTTTTGTCCACACTGTCCACCTTCACCCAGCACGCCATCGTAAGGGCGGTGTAGCGGCCATCCAGGTTCAGGCGCACTCGGTCGCCCGGGCGTTTGAACTCCAGCGCCTCTTTCCCAGGCCAGCGGCCCTGTGTCCATTGCGCGCCCACGGCGCCGCCATCGCGTTGTTTTTGCTCGGGTTCGGAGACATTGTTCACCATGCGGTCCCACCGATCATCCGGTCGGTGTTTAAAAGTGTAGTAGGCGATGAGGCGCGGATCCTTCCTCACCTGTTGGGACCACGCCTGCCACTCGGCCCAGCGCTGGGCCTGACGTTGTTTCACGAGCCCCTGCAGCTCGCTGATGGCCAGGAAATCCGTCGTCGTGCTGCCCAGGGTCATACCCTGGGTGAGGCTGGCCGGGGCCGCCTGTGTGTGGGCGATGACCTCGCCTTCAAATACATGCACAGCGCTGCGGCTGTCCTTCACATTGAGGGCAAATTCCGTACCCAGATCCTCCAATTTCATGCCGGGAGCGTGCATGAGAAAACCTCTCGCCGCTGGCGGCACATGCACCCGCACGCGGCCACTCACGCAACGGGCCTCCCAGGCAGAGATGACTTCGATTTCGGCCTCGCCTTCCACCAGGGCGGTGGCCCCGCTGAAGAATTCGATCTGCGCCAGTCCCCGGGTCAGCCGGAGGGTGCCCGGCATCAGCGTATCGCCACTGCGCAGCGGGCTGTTGGCGAACTGGGCCCCCATCGTCTGGCTTAGCATGGCGACCCCGTTTGACATGGCTTCATCGGGTGTGGCTTCGCGTGGCCATAAGCTAAAGGCTAGGGCAATGACGGCGGCAGCAGCAAACGCAGGTAGAAAGGTTTTCCAACGCCTGGAGCTGGAACCCATGGCCGCTGGTTTGGCAAGACGCCCAATCGCCATCTGCGGCTGCTGGAGAAGGCGAGCGTGCTGATCTGCCAGCTCCAGATACAGGCGACGCGCCTGCCAATCTTCGCGCAAAAGTTCCTCGAGCTGCTGATGCTGCTCGGGCGTGATCTCGCCCTCCAGTTGAGCATGAATGAGAGATTCCAGCGTCATGCGAGGCCCTCCGATTGCAGTTGTCGGCTCACGCACTCATGCAGGCGTTGGCGCAGCATTTCCAGATTGCGAAACAAGGTGCGGCGGCTGAGGGAAAAACGGTCCATCATTTCCTCCGCACTCAGGCGGCGTGCATAGCGGCTGGTCACCAGTTCCTGGTCCTGCGGCGTCAGTTTGCCCAGGCAGCCATCCAGCAGTCGCAGGCGCTCATCCAGATGCGGTTCGATGTGGCCCCGCTCACTGGTCAGTAGGTCCATCACATCTTCACTGAACAGCAGCGGTGAACGGGCGCTTTTTTCCCGGTGCTTTTGCACCTGCAGGTAGGCAAACCGGTAGGCCCAGGGCAGGAACGGCAACGCGGGGTCATACTGTGAAAATTTGCGGAACAGTGCCACACTCGTCTCCTGCAGCACATCCCGCGCATCCGCCTCATGCGGCAGCAGCGCGTAGATGTAACGGAACAGGCGATCCTGATGCTGGGTGAGCAGCAGGATCAATGTCTCCGTTGGTTGTTGAGCAGGCTCCATGATATCGAAAGTAATCCCGACAACCTCGGGCGAAGTGCCAAAAAACAGCGGATTTTTGCGGGCAGCTTCCTTACTCAGTCAGCAGGATCTGAAACAGGTTGTGATAACGGTCCGTCCACAGCGGCACATCCAGCTTCGGTTCATCCTCTGGTTCGTCCGCCGGGGTGTTCTTCAGAAAGGCTTCATTCTGCGTCACGAGCATGTAGTCCGTATCGTCGTCATCACCCATTTGGGCCGTAATGACACGCGTGGTTTTCCACCCCATTGCATCGGCCTGCTTTTTCACCACGGGGGCCAGGATGAGGTAGCTGTTCGTCACGTGGACGACAATGATGCCATCAGGCTTCATGTGGCGGTGGTAGATCTCAAAGGCTTCGCGAGTCAGCAAATGCATAGGGATGGCATCGCCGCTGAAGGCATCCAGCAGCAGCACATCAAACTGTTGGTTAGGCTCCCGCTCCAGCATCAGGCGTGCATCGCCGATGACCGTGGCCACCGTGCTGCCGCGTTTTTCCGCATCCGCGAGGTAGGTGAAGTGTTTTCGCGCCAGCCGCACCACATCCGGATTGATCTCATAAAAGCGGAAGTCATGACCCGCCTGCGCATAGCAGGCCGCCGTGCCCGCCCCCAGACCTACGATGCCCACCTTGGCCCCCTTTTGTTCCGCCAGCCGCCCCAGGGCACGACCGATGCCCGTGTGACGGCCATAGTAGGTCACGGGCTCCTCGCGGTAGAGATTGCCCAGGTTCTGCATGCCGTGGAGAATGCCGCCGTGGGTGAGCGTACGATACTCGTTCTCCAGCCCCGTGTCGTAGTCCTCATCCACATACACGGTGCCGTAAAAATTGCGCACCCGCTCCAGCCGGTCCTCCACCCGCAGCGTCTTCATCGGCAGGAAAATCAGCGCAGGCAGCAGCACGGCCAGCAGGGAGATCTCCGCCGTCAGGTGCAGGGCGTTTCGTCCCGCTGCCCGCCCCAGCCGATACACAGCCCAGCCTGCATAGAGCAGCGTCAGCATCACCATCAGCCAGGCGAGCGCCCAGCCTGCGGAAGACGCGAACGAGAGGGGCCGTTCCAGCCATTCCACACTTGTCACCGTGGTTTCCAGGTGGCCATACATCAGGCGCAGGAGCTGTTTCTCCCAGCTCCCTTTATCCAATTGATGCGCCAGCAACCGGTCAGAAATGAGGATGCCTAGAACCAGCGCCCCTAGGGTGATCAACAGCCCCCGAAAGGACATCTGCCAGATGCCACGCAGCACCACCACACCGCCCGTCAGCAGGCACAGGATCAGCGCCAGCGGCCACTCCATGTAGGTGACAAAAATTCTCGGGGCCACCAGGCTCACCAGCAGTCCTCCGATCGCCCCGCCGGCCGACATCATCAGGTAAAACTCAGTCAAGCGCGAAGGGCTGGGTTTCAACCGCGCCAGCTC
>DMMK01000102.1 GCA_003453085.1 Verrucomicrobiales bacterium | reverse complement strand
GAGACAGCCCACGGGGGTGAGGCTGAGGCCGGAGCCGGAATTGACGCGGTCCACACGCTCGAGGGCATTGTGGCGGATCTGGTAGGATTTGCCGATGAGCTCTTTGTCATCCGCAGGACGGATGTACCAGATGCCATTGTCCGGGATGATGGCCAACTGGTTGGCATTGCAGAGGGTCTCCAGGACGCGAAAGGGGCTGGCCTTGATGGTGAAGGTGACCTGGCGGGAGCCCTCAGGGCTGTCATTGGGAAGGGAAAAGAAGGACATCCCAGCATCCGTGGCCAGAAAGCGCAGCACGTCGGAAAGGATGGCATTGGAAAATTCATACTGCTGCGGCGGGGCATCGCGCAGCTTTTGGGCTTCAGCCTCGAACTGGGCCGAGGAGAAGTTGAAAGAGGGATTGCTCATCTGCGCACCTGCAGGGCGAAGAACAAGGCATGTCCCGAGGCAGAGGATCCAGAAAAGTGGGCGCAGAGTGTGCATTGAAAAGGCGAGTTATGATAAATATAGTAGGTTTGGTGAATTCACTCAAACGTTATTTATCAATGAGAGGATATTATTTTCTGGAGAACCTAACTATCGGGGTATCGCGATAACGTGAGCCTCTTCATGGTCTTAATGTATGGACAGTGAGCGTATCATGAAAGCAAATTTATGGAAAATATGGAAAAGCATTGCTTCTCCTGGGTTTGGGGTATAAATTTCGCTGGGTTTAATTATTTACCATAATCAATATGGATTCCGTGCTCACCTTCCCGTTTCTCCGCCAGCGCTCCCACCATGGGCGTCGCCAGGGCTTTTCGGTGATGGAGCTGGTGGTGATCATCGCGATGCTGGGTGTCCTGGCCACGGTGGTGCTGACTCTGGTGGGCCAGCAGCCCGTGGCGGTGCGGAGTACGAAGCTGTCCTCTGATGTGGCCACGCTGAACCAGATGCTGGCGGTGTACAGTTCCGATGGGGGCGAACTGAAGAATCAGTCCGACGTACAGAAGATCCTCGAAAAGCTGAAGCGCACGCGGCCGCAGGCCGAGTGGAAGCGCCACACGGGCCCTGCCTCTGGAAGGCTGATCGACATCCGCCTGCGTGCCCGGGTGACATCCGAGCCGGAAAAGAGCGGGCAGGAGCGCGCCAAATGGAACAGCAGCAAAATGCGTTTTGAAATGACCACGGGTACTGGTGTGGCCGTGAGTGAATTTTACCTGGATGAGACCCTGGCCGGGACAGACCCTGGCACGGAATCCCGGACGTTGAGCGCGGTGCGCTACAATGTGGGCAGCGGCAAGAACCAGGGCTGGGTGTGGGGACATTCCAAAGCAGGCACGCCCTCTTATAACAGTCCGGGCAGCAACAATGGCTCCGGTGTTTCCTCCCCCTTCAACCCATCGGCAGATGCGCCAGTGATGCCGACCGATCCTGGTGGCGGCAGCGGTGGAAATGGTGGCGGCAATGGCGGTGGAAATGGTGGCGGTGGAGACCCTGGTGGCGGTGTTTCCCCGCCGACGGCCACCCAACTGCCACGGCCTGGGATCAGCCCCTCCGGCGGCACCTTTGCCTACACGGCTTTTCCGGGCCAGGTCCTCCTGAGCCCGAACGGTGCGCCTGCGGAAGGATCCCGCCTGGAATACCGGGTGAATGCTGGCTCCTGGACGCCCTACTCTGGCACCCCGATCACGGTGGGATCTGCGGACAAGCTGGAAGCTCGCAATCTGGCTACGGACACGGCGCTTTATAAGAACAGCGGCGTGGCCTCGGCCACCTACTTCCGGCTGGTTTCCGGCTTCTCCGGATCAGGCACGGGCACCTGGGGGAATGCGACGGGCGGCACGGGCCTAGTCACCAATGTGCAAAACGGCGATGACAAGTCCACCTTCAAGCATGGCAACACAAAGCTGGACTTGGGGAACGGGGAATTTCTGGATGCGGGGGTGGAGAACGTGCTAACCTTTGACCCCAAGCCCTTTGAGACCATCGTTCCCAATGCCTGGTTTGCCCTGGGGGATCTGGTGATGCTGAACGGGACCACCTTTTATAACAGCGAGGCCGATGGGGTGACGCTGAGCATCAACCTGGGCCTTTCCGAGCCTGCGCACAGCGCGGTGGTACACATCAATCTGGGCCTGGTGAGCACGGAGAACACGAGTGATCGCCTGTCCAGTGCGGACATTGTGGAACTGCGCAATCCGAGCACCGACTTCACCGTCACGGTGGATGGGGTGGAATACCGCCTGGAACTGGGCTGGGCCACGACGGATCCCGGTGCCGGTGTGGCGCAGGGGAACCAGTTTCTTGTGTTTGAAGGGGCCGCAGCCAGCGCACTTCTGCGAGGCCGCTTTGTGCCTAACAAATAGTTTTTTATCATCTCTCCATGGAAGACATCAACGAACGCAGCCAACTGGGCTATCGCATGCTGCATCTGTCAAAGGATGCCGGGGTGAGCGACTTTTACATCACGCCCTGGGAGCCGCTGACTTACCGTCGGAACGGCAAGCTGTTCTTTGATTCCTTCATCTATCAGCCGGAGCGCCCGCTGGAGTTCACCGCCGGCTGCGTGGACTATGCGCTGGTGCTGGGCAGCCGTCGTTATCGTGTGAACCGCATGGTCACCCGCGGGCGTCCGCGCTGGGTCATGCGACTGCTGCCGGAGAGCATCCCGGACATCAGCAAGCTGATGGTGCCGCCTGCGGCCATCAAGGCTTTCCTGGAGGCGAAGAACGGCCTCTTTTTGGTATGCGGGGCCACGGGTTCCGGCAAGTCCACCACCATCGCCTCGATGATCCTGGAGCGTGCCAAACGCCGCCAGGAGCATGTGCTGACCTTTGAGGATCCCATCGAGTTTGTTTATCCCTCGGACATTCCTTCATTGGTGTCTCAGCGTGAGATCGGCACGGATGAGCTGGACTTTAACAAGTCCCTGCGTGCGGCGCTGCGCCAGGCACCGGACGTGATCCTGGTGGGGGAAATTCGTGATGGCGAGACGGCAGAG
>DMMK01000572.1 GCA_003453085.1 Verrucomicrobiales bacterium | reverse complement strand
AAGCTCAAGGGCAAGCAGAAGGAAAAGGTGGAGCAAAATGTGGACAAGGCGATCCTTTCCAAGCAGCTCGCCACCATCATGCACGATGCTCCGCTGGAAGTGGAGCTCGAATCCCTGGGTGTCAAAGCCCACGATGACGAAGCCCTGAAAGCCTTGTTCACCGAGTTCGAATTCAACTCCCTGGGCAAACGTCTCTTTGGCGATGAGTTCAAAGCTGGGCGTGGCCGTCAACTGGCCAAAGACGCTGCCCCTACAGCAGCAGGCAGCGACCTTTTCTCCATGGAGGAAACCACGCAGCAGACCTCTCATAACTTGCGGACCCTTGCGGATACGGAGCACAGCTATCATCTGGTCCGCACACCAGAAGAACGCCGGAACTTCATCACCCAGTTGCAAGCCCAGCCGCGTTTTTGCTTCGACCTCGAAACCACTTCCCTGGATCCCCGCGACACCCAGATTGTCGGCATTGCCTTCTCCTGGCAGGCGAACGAAGGCTGGTTTGTCCTCTTCCCTCGGGACCGAGCCGAAGCAGCCGCAGTTCTGGAGGAGTTTCGTGGTGTCTTTACCAATACTGCTCCGGCTCTGGACGCGACCGAGGCGCCCTGGGAGGGTGGCGATACCAGCACCACGGCACCGACAGCCCCTGGATCTGGAATTGAAAAAATCGGGCATAACCTCAAGTTCGATCTCAGCGTCATGCTGGCCCACGGGCTGGAGGTCGTAGGGCCATTCTTCGATACAATGCTCGCCCATTCGCTGATCGAGCCCGATCAGCGTCATGGCATGGATTATCTGGCGGAGTCCATGTTGGGCTATACGCCCGTGCCCATCACGGCCCTCATTGGCACTGAGAAAAATGATCTCTTCAGCCAGGCCACCATGGCAGATGTCGCTGAGGCAGATCCGCAAAAAATCACTGACTACGCGGCGGAAGATGCAGATGTAACCTGGCAACTGGCGGAGAAACTGCGCCCGCTCCTTCCCCAGCATGGGGCTGAACGTGTTTTCTATGAGATCGAATGTCCGCTGCTGCCGGTGCTCACTCGCATGGAGCATCGAGGTGTGGCCATTGATGTGCAGGCCCTGCGGGAGTTTGGCCTGGAACTGGAAAAACGGGCCAATGAAATGCACGGCCGCATTCAAGAGATGGCAGGTGGCCCTTTCAATCTCAATAGTCCCAAGCAGCTCGGAGAGATCCTTTTTGAAAAGCTCAAACTGACCGAGAAACCCAAGAAAACCGCCACCGGACAGTACCAGACCAACGAGCAGGTATTGCAATCCCTGTTAGGCCTGCACCCCATCATCGCAGACATCCTGGAATACCGCGAGGTGACGAAGCTGAAGAACACCTACGTGGACACCCTGCCGGGCACGGTTTCCAAAGTGACCGGGCGCGTTCACACCACCTTTCATCAGCTCATGGCCGCCACCGGACGCATGGCCTCCAGCAATCCGAACCTGCAAAACATCCCCATCCGCTCCGACTCAGGCAAGGAGATCCGCAAAGCCTTCGTCCCTGGCCAGGAAGGCTGGGTGCTGCTGAGCGCCGACTACAGCCAGGTGGAGTTGCGCGTCATGGCTGCCCTAAGTGAAGATGCCGCGATGATCGAGGCCTTCCAAAACGGTCACGACATTCATCAGGCCACCGCCGCCCGTGTTTATGGTGTAACGTTGGATGGCGTGCTGCCTGAGATGCGGCGCACGGCCAAGATGGTGAACTTTGGCATCATCTACGGCATCAGCGCCTTTGGCCTCTCCCAGCGCCTAGGCATTCCCCGCGGCGAGGCAGCGACCATCATCGAGAACTACTTCAAGCAGTTTCCTGGCATCCATCAATACATGGAGCAGATCGTCAAAGATGCGAAGCGCTTCGGTTATGTGGAGACTATCACAGGCCGCCGCCGAGTGATCCGCGATATCGCCAGCGGCAATGCCAGTGTCCGGGGCGGCGCCGAGCGCATGGCCATGAACACGCCCATCCAGGGCACTGCTGCGGACATGATCAAACTGGCGATGATCAATGTGGACAAGGCCATCGAACAAGCGGGACTAAAAACCCGCATGCTCCTCCAGGTGCATGACGAACTTCTCTTTGAAGTGCCCGAAGCCGAGGTGGAACAGGCCAAGTCCATCATCCTCGCCGAAATGAGCAACGCCCTCCCCCTGGGCGATGTGCCCGTGGGTGTGGAGGCCGGGACAGGGAATAACTGGCTGCAAGCCCACTGACCCATGCAACTTTGGCCGCTTCCTATTCGTTGACGCGAAAGACTCATGCTGCCCCGCCTGTTCATCTTTGGCCTCACCCTCGCCGCATCCAACGCCAGCGCCTGTACCATTCCGGTCTTTCGTTATGCGCTGGACCGGTGGGAGGCGGACAAGTTTCACCTTGTCCTGCCTGCCTCAGTTTCGCAGGATGCCGCCATCAGCGATCTGCTGCGACCACTGCGGGCGAATGGCCAGGCCAATCTGGACATCACCACGGCCCCGGAGGCAGCATCGGCGATCCTGAAGCATTCGCGCGAAAGTGACCGGAATGTTTGGTCCGGACCGCTCAATGCCCAAAGCCTGGGCGTGCTTCTGGACTCCCCTGCCCGCCAGCAATTGCTGAAGCAGATCCTCGCGGGTGATTCCGTGGTGTGGGTCATCGCCGAGAGTGGCACTGACGCCGATAAGACCGAGGCAGACCGCATCGAAAAACGTCTGCGCTTTCTGGAACAGGTCGCTGCGCTGCCCGTGCAGAATCCCAATGATCCGGACAGCCAGCTCGGCCCAGGTCCGGCTCTTCTTCTCAAGTTCACAGCCCTGCGTCTGCGCCGCGATGATCCTGCCGAACAGCCGCTGATCCAGATGCTGGCTGGCCCACAGGGAAAGGTAGATCCGGCCACCACCAGCTTTGCCGCCGCCGTATTTGGCAGGGGGCGAGTTCTCGGGGCTTGGCCGCTGGCAGATCTGGATGATGCTTCGCTGGAGGATGCCTGCATGTTCCTCGTCGGCCGCTGCTCCTGCCGGATGAAAAACGAAAACCCCGGCTGGGACATCCTTATGAATGTGGACTGGGAGAAAGCGCTGGCTGCCGTGAAACGCAGCGGCGAAACCGACAGCGAGCCAACCAAGCAGCCCAATGCAGCTTTAGCCGTTCCTATTACGGTGAGCACCACCGGTTCCGCCCCACCTTCTCCAGGTTCAACAGACATCAATGTTTGGATACCTCTGTCATTGGATGACACCTACTTGGTAGGTTTCGACAGGCGCATCCTAGCAGGCTTGGCCGCCGCCATTCTCGGCCTCGCCGCAGTGTTTCTTCTTCGCAAAAAGTAATCCATCTCATGCCACGGAAACTCCTCGCCCTCATCCTGCTGGCTGCCGCCGGAGTTCTGGCCTTTTACAGTCTGCGCAGCGCCAGTGACAAGCCCGGCCAGACGCTCACCGTTTATTGTGCCGCCGGGTTAAAGAAACCCGTCGAAGCCATCGCCGCTCAATATCAAAAGGAGTTAGGCGTTTCTGTCTCTCTCCAGTTTGGCGGCACGGGCACTCTGCTCACCCAACTCCGAGTGGCCAACCGTGGAGACCTTTTCATCGCTGCCGATGAAGGCTCCCTGGCCGATGCCCGCAAACTGAAGGTGACGCGTGAGGTCCTTCCGCTTGCGATTCAGCGTCCCGTCATTGCCGTGGCCAAAGGCAATCCGAAAAATATCCGCACATTGGCTGATCTGGAAAAACCGGACATCCGACTGGCCCTCACCAACCCTGAAGCGGCGAGCATCGGCAAAATCACCCAAAAACTGCTGGGGCCGCGCTGGGAGGGGTTGGTCAAAAAGGCCGTGGTGATGAAACCCACGGTCACCGAAGTGGCTGCCGACACTCAATTGGGAGCTGTGGATGCAGCTCTCGTCTGGGACAGCACCCTCGCCCAGTTCAAGGACCTGGAAATGGTCAACGTGCCAAAGCTCTCCACCCACGAAGAAAAAGCCAGCGCAGCGATCCTCAGCAGTGCCACATCGTCAACCGAAGCCCTCAAGTTTGCCCGGTATCTGGCCGCCCCGGACAAAGGTGGTGCCATCTTTAAATCGCTCGGTTTCCAGCCTGCTGGAGGTGACAAGTGGGCCGTCAAACCAGAACTCATCCTCTACAGCGGCGGAGTCAACCGGCCTGCCATTGAAAAGCTGGTTCAGGATTTCGCCACCCGCGAAGGCATCAGCATCACCACCGTCTTCAACGGCTGTGGCATTCTCTGCGCCGCCATGAAGACAATGGGCGACAGCAGCAGCCCCAAGTTTCCCGATGTGTATTACGCCTGCGACATCTGCTTCGTGCCTCCCGTGGCCGAACACTTTCCCGAAGCTGTTTTGCTGACAGAGGCCCAGATCGTCATTGCCGTGCCCAAGGGCAATCCTAAAAACGTCCAGACCCTGGCAGACCTGGCCCGCCCTGGCCTGAAAGTAGGCCTCTGCAATGCCGAACAATCCACCCTCGGTTTCATGACTCAGGGCATTCTGAAGTCCATGAATCTCCTCGAAAGCGTGAGCAAGAATGCCTCCAGCCAGGTCCCGACGGGTGACTTTCTGGTGAACCAGCTTCGCACCGGTTCCCTGGACGCAGCCGTGGTGTACCAGATCAACATCCAAAACCAGGCCGCTCACTTTGACTCGATTCCTTTACCAGCGGACAAGGCCAAAGCCATCCAGCCCTTTGCCGTGCGCACCAACTCACCAAACAAACAGCTCGGCAACCGGATGCTGGCGTGGCTGCAGGAAAATCAAAAGAGCTTCACCGATGCAGGTTTCGTCTGGAAGGGAGACAGCCCTGCCATCAAAAGCAGCGATCTGGAAATCCCGGAATGGCTGAAGCAGAAGTGAACCAGCGGTTGCAGCTCGCCCCAAGCGTGAAGATGATGTCAGCATTCATGCACCGTCTTCTGCTCCTGCTCACCTTGTCCCTCGCCGCCTGCAAG
>DMMK01000182.1 GCA_003453085.1 Verrucomicrobiales bacterium | reverse complement strand
GAAAAAGGTCGCCTTGGAGGTCAGTGACGTGCGGGTAGGTGGCCTGCCGATGCCAAATGCTTGGCTGGGGAACATTAAAGGCGTCAATCTGGCCGCAGAAAATCTTGAAAAGGACCCTGCCTTGCAAAGATTCCTGGCAGGAATTCAGAGCCTCAAGATCACTTCCGAAGGCCTGCGAATCGTGCTTGCTGAGTAAAATCTTGAGAATCAACACCATTTGCTCAGGCTTCTGGAATGTGAACCCCTCAATAATTTTCAGAAAAAGATGCTTGGCAATGGCACATGGGGTGCTTTAATTGCCTGGCACGGTGGGAGGTCTCCCGGACCAACCTCCATCTCATCAACAAACCAAAATCGACCATCATGAAATTGAAGAGCATGACCTCCGTCATCACGAAGTCGGCACTCGTTCTCGCTGCATCTGCCAGCCTGAGCGCTTTCGCCGGCACCTCCGCCCCTGCAAAGGGCACTCAGACAATCGTTCCAGAAGAGTCTGGCGCACTGTTTGACACCGTTGGCGCAACCCTCGAAGTGGGTTACGACACCCGTTATTACTTCCGCGGCCTCTGGTTCGCAGACAACACCGTCTGGACTGGCCTGTCCCTGAGCATCCCGCTCACGGAACAGCTCTCCCTGGGCTTCGGTGCTCTGTACACCACCACCGTTGAAACCTCCTCCTCCAACGCCGGCATCGGCGGTGTGGACGGCGCTGGTGACTTCGACTATTCCGAGCTCGACCTCTCCACCTCCCTGACCTACGACGCTGGCTTCGCCAAGTTCGGCCTGGTCTACACCCACTATGAGTTCTTCGACGGTTTCTCCGGCACGAACTTCGGCATCCCTAACGGCGGTGGCGAACTGAACGTGAGCGGCGTTGAAGAAGTTGGTATGACGGTTGCTGCCCCTCTGGGTCCAGTGAACTTCTACGCCGGTTTCTTTTATGACCTCACCATCGGCGCTTCCTACGCTGAAGTCGGTGCTGACCTTCCGATCGAAATCACTTCTTGGCTGAGCCTCGTTCCTGCTATCAAAACAGGTTACGGCTTCTCCAACTACTACACGATCGTTGGCCAGTCCCACCAGAGCGGTCTGACTCACGTGATCCCTTCTCTGTCTGCTCCTATCAAGCTGACGAAGAGCGCCACGCTGACCCCTTACATCGCTTACAACATCTCTCTTGACACCCGTCACCTGAACAACACCGAAGACAACGAAATCTTCGGCGGTGTGAAGCTGAGCGTGAGCTTCTAATTCTGTCGGAGTCTTAAAGATTCCTTCATCTAACTCCCGACCAGGGCTCCTGGTCGGGAGTTTTTGTTTGTTGGCAGCGCTGCCACTCGCTAATTTGCCCCACACCCATGGCGACTTCTCCCCTCAACTGGAATTCCTCCTCCCTCACTCACGGCTGGCAGCGCGGCGTTAAATCCTTCTACTGGGGCCTTGGGTTCAAGGCGGAAGACTTCGACAAACCCCAGATCGGCATCGCCACTCCACTTCTCGACGGGAATCTCTGCAACATGAAGGCCTATGAAGTGGCCAAACTCATTCAGCAAGGCTGTGCGGAAGCCGGCCTCATCGCCTTTCCTTTCGGCGTTTCCGGTGTCAGCGACAACATCACCCAAGGTCACGAGGGCGGTGCATCCTCCCTGGTCTCCCGCAATCTCATGGCCAACGGGGCCGAAATGGTCACCAGCGCCCATTGCTACGATGGCATGATCGGCGTGCATCATTGCGATAAAAACGGCCCCGCCTTTGCCATGGCCTTGGCTCGTCTGAACTATCCCGGCCTCATCGTCAATGGCGGCAGCATTCTCCCTGGCTGCCATGCAGGTAAACCCATCACCATCCTTGATTCATACGATTCCCAGGCCCAGGCCAACAACGGCAGCATGAGCTTCCAGGAATCCGAAGACATCATCCGCGCCGCCTGCCCGGGTGCTGGCGGCTGCGGCATCGCCGCCTCTTTTAATACCTGGGGCATCGCCCTGGAAGCCATGGGACTCAGCCTGCCAGACACGTCCTCCATCCCCGCCGTGGATGAAGCCAAAAAGGACGACTGCCTCCGTGTGGGCAAGGCCATGCGCCGTCTGCTGGAACTGGATCTCCGCCCGCGCGCCATCATCACGAAAGCTGCACTCACGAATGCGATGACGGCTATCGCGGCCATGGGTGGTTCCACCAATGGCGTGCTGCACATTCTCGCCGTTGCCCGTGAAGCCGGCGTGGACTTCACCCTTCGGGACATGCAGGCCATCTGCCGCCGTACCCCCGTTTATTGCAATTTCGCCCCACGTGGGCGCGGCACCATGGCGGATCTTCATCGCATTGGCGGCACAGCCATGCTGCTTCGCCATTTCCTCAAGGCGGGTATTCTGGATGGTTCCTGCATCACCGTCACAGGCCAGACCTTGGCCGAAAATGTGGCCCACTGCCCTGACGTGCCGCTGGATCAGGACCTCATCGCCCCCCTTGGTCAGCCCTTCAAAGACTACGCCGATCTCCAGATCTGCTTTGGCAATCTCGCCCCTCATGGCATGGTCTTCAAAGTTTCCTCCCGCCAAAGTCCTCGCTTCAAAGGCCGCGCCATTTGCTTTGACAGCGTGAAGGCAGTTTCAGACGCAGCGGCGGCCAAGCAAATCCAGCCGGGCCACTTCGTCGTCCTGCGGGGTGTGGGGCCTATCGCCGCAGGCATGCCGGAACTCCTTGTCGCGAGCGCAGCGTTGGCAGTGCCAGAGCTTGATGGCCAAGTTGCCTTCCTTTCAGATGGCCGCGTCTCTGGTGTCTCGCATGGTGTCATGGGCATTCATTGCTCACCTGAAGCAGCCGTCTGCGGCCCCATCGCAGCTATCCAGGACGGAGATGAAATTGAGTTCGACCTGCTCGAAGGCACCATTCACCTGCATGCAGACCTGAGCACCCGCTCCGTCGCCTGGGATAAGCCGGTTTCAGGTCGTGGTTACCTGGCCGACTTTGCCGCCACCGCCCTTCAGGCTCATGAAGGCTGTGTCTCGGCATGGGTCATGCGTGACGCATGATCTCCGTCTTTGTCCTCGTCACACTGGACGGAAGCTTATACAGTTATCCGCAACTTCCCGCATGAATTCCACGTGGTCCATCCGGCTCGTCCGAGCCCTATTCTTTGCCCTGTTCGTTTTCACGGGCATCACGATCTCGCTGGGGTTTCAGCAACCCGCCTGGATGGGGGCGCTGACCGGGGCCGCCATCATGGGCCTGCTGCTGGCACTGGACATCCTTTTCACACGCTTCAGCCTGCGTGATTTTTCTCACGCCACCTTTGGTCTGGCTATCGGGCTTTTTTGCGCCTGGCTGGTGACACGAATCGGAGTTTTCCAGCTCGTTTACTTTCAGTCCATGGCCGATGGCGAAGCGGTGCGCAATGTGGTGGAGATCCTCATCTACACCTCGCTTGCCTTCTTTGGCGTCACCTTTGCCCTCCGCAGCGACCGCGACCAGTGCGCCTTCCTCATTCCCTATGTCCGGTTCCGGCGCGATGGGTCCGAGGGCGAGCCCCTGCTGCTGGATACCAATGTCATCATTGATGGGCGCATCGCCTCCGTCGTCCAGAGAGGCTTCCT
>DMMK01000681.1 GCA_003453085.1 Verrucomicrobiales bacterium | reverse complement strand
TGGATTTGTTATAACAAGAAGTGTGATGGATTGGTGAAATTGAGGCCGTTCGGGCGTCGCGCAGCGACGCGATGAGTGAAGGCGGTTAGCGGGCCAAAACCGCGCCTTGAAAAGGCGCGGCTAAGATACGGACGCCGCTCTGCGGCTGGGGAAAGAGGCAGCGGGATGCGTATCAGGCCCAGGAGTCCTGAGCTTGGTTCAGCCAACCCGTGTGGCTAAATCGTATTATACCTCCGGGGGTGGATTCAGGAGCTTCCAGGCTCAATCCTTTTCAGATTCTGTGGTCAGGAGGTTTTCGTCCGTCCAGTGAAGAATCTTGGCGGCTGCGCCGCTGAGGGATGTGAGCGGAGAAGAGTCTCCGCGCTCCTCTCGGGCCTGTCTGTCATCTCACGAGCCAGGGGTAGGGGACCTCTTCCAATATCCCTTGGGATCGATTCGTTTTTAATTCATCTGATATCAGGCTGGTTATGCCTACCTGAAGGAACGGGCCGAATCCGAAGCGGAGATTGGGCGAGCTGAAGCTCTGGAGTACTTTGGCTTTGCCTGCTGCGAGGCTTGGCCTTTCTGCTGGAGGATGCTTCTTGCGGTAACAGGGGGGAGCCAAATGTCGGTTAGGCTGATGCGGGCTGGAGGCGGCGGTTCTTTTGTTTCTCGGCCTTGAGCTGGCCACAACCTGCGGCGACATCGATACCGCGGCGCTGGCGGACGGTGCAGGGGATACCTGCTTCCTGAATGATGGCCTGGAAAACATCGCCGGAACTCCCGGCGCTTTCGCGTCCGCTGTAACCGGCGGTTTCATTGAGAGGGATGAGGTTCACATGGGCATCGAGTCCCGCAAGAAGAGTGGCGACGCGATGTGCATGCTCGGGAGTGTCATTGACCCCTGCGATGAGAGTCCAGGCAAAGAAGATGCGGCGGCCAGTCTGCTGCCCGTAGGTGTGGCAGGCGGCGATGAGCTCGGCCAGGGGCCAGCGTTGATTGGCAGGGATCAAGGCGGCGCGTTCGGCCTCGGTGCTGCCATGTAGGCTGATGGCGAGGTTGTAGGGGCGGTTTTCCGCTGCCAGGCGCAGGATGCCCGGCACCACACCGACGGTGCTGACGCTGATCTTGCTGGGCCCGATATTGCAGCCGCGCGTGTCGCTGATGAGGTCCAGGGCCTTCATCACGTTGTCGTAGTTATGCAGCGGCTCGCCCATGCCCATGAGCACGATGTTGCGCAGCCGCTCCCCTTTGGCCCGCAGAATGCGCTGGGCATGCAGCACTTGGCCCACGATCTCGCCGGGCCGCAGGTGCCTAACAAAACCCATCTGCCCGGTGGCACAAAACACACAGCCCATGGCACAGCCTGCCTGGGTGCTCACACACACCGTGTGGCGTCCGGTGTAGCCCATGATCACCGTTTCGATCTCCTGCCCATCCTGAAGGCGCAGCAGGAATTTTTGGGTGAGTCCATCTCCGCTGGGAATGTGGGAAGCCACGGCGAGGTGATCTATCGTGTAGCCGTTTTCACCCCCTACTTTTTCAGCCAGCCAGCGGCGCAAGGGAGGCACCCATTCATCCCTCACAGCCCGGGCTGTCAGATCCGTCTCGGCCCGAAAATGCAGCGCATTCCACACCGTGCTGACATGGGCTGGGCGCAGGCCGTCTGCTACGAGGAGATCGCGCAGTTCGTCGAAGGTCAGGTCATGGAGGGAAAGGGGCACTGTGGCACTATGCACCGCCTGCCTGCCTCTGCCACCGGGGAGTGCGGAGGGGAGGTGTCCCCCTCTCAGCATGAAAACTCACTTGCTGCCTCTCTCAGAGCGTGCGAATCTCTGATTCACCCTGAACGCGCTCGTAGTTCAACGGATAGAATGGTGGTCTCCGAAGCCGCATATCCAGGTTCGATTCCTGGCGAGCGCACCAGATGAACTTGCTCCTGTTTTCAAAGGATTCAGCTTTTCTGCTCAGTTTCCTTGTTTGCGCAGCTGAATAGGCCCAGCCGTCGATGAAACTCCGCTTGTGGCCGGTCACTCTTGTGCGTCGTCATCGGGGCTTCCCTGGTCCTTTCTAAAATCTCCTGAGTGAAAATTGATCTTCACAGCAGAGGGTTGAAATTTTGAGGGCGTGTCTCTGGAAATGCCCCTTTGAGAGAAATTTCGAAATCAGGGCATCTCGATTGATGCATTCCCTTGCACTTGGCCGCACTTGCAGGTTGTCAGAACTGGCGGGCCTCGCTATTCTGACAGTCGCTCGACGGCGTACGGCCACCGGGCAGCTCCCTTTGATCTCTCATGCTCTCTCTTCCCGTTGTTAAGGTGGGTTCCGTGCCGGTGGATGGCACGCAGCCGTTGTTCATTCTCGGCCCCTGTGTCATCGAGAGTGAGGAATTCATTTGGGACGTGGCGGAGAAACTGGGAGCCATCGCCAACAGCCTGCGCCTGAAATGGGTTTTCAAGGCCTCCTATGACAAGGCGAACCGCAGCGCCATCAGTTCCTACCGTGGTCTGGGCGTGGAAAAAGGCTGCCGAATTTTGGCCGAGATCGGTGCCAAACTGGGCGTGCCGGTGACCACGGATGTGCACTCGCCTGAAGAGGCCAAGATCGCCGCCGAGCACATCGATCTCCTGCAAATCCCCGCCTTCCTGAGTCGCCAGACGGACCTCATCCTGACTGCTGGTGAGACGGGCCGTGCCGTGAATGTGAAGAAAGGCCAGTTCATGGCCCCCTGGGATGTCAAAAACATCGCCGAAAAACTCGCCACTGTCGGCTGCGAAAACTTTCTTTTTACTGAACGCGGGACCACCTTTGGTTATCAAAATCTGGTAACGGATATGAGGTCGCTATACTGGATGCGGGAGCTGGGCTATCGGGTCATTTTTGACGCGACTCACTCCGTTCAGCGTCCCGGGGGGCTGGGCACCACCACCGGAGGTGATGGCAAGCTGGCTCCCGTTTTGGCCCGTGCTGCCGTGGCTGCTGGGTGCGACGGGGTCTTTATGGAAACGCACCCCAACCCGGCCAAGGCCCTTTCCGACGGGCCCAATCAGGTGCCAATGTCTGACATTGCCCAGGTGGTCGAAAAACTGCGGCGCATTCACAGTCTGGTGACGGAGGATTCTTAAAATGAGGTCAGGCAAAACGCTGAGAATGTTGAGACCCTGCCTGGGCTTGGGCCTGCTGGCCATCGCCGCGGCTGCCCTATCCCAGACGGCCACCGAATCTGAGGATGGTGGGGGCATGAGCGCCTTTGGCAAAATGATCCCCCTCGGGTTTGTGAATGAGGACGTCACCGTCCCCTCCTTCAGCGATGGCAAGGCCTCGTCTCTGCTCACGGCGAAGACCCTGACCCGCCTGGACGACACCCTGCTGAAGGCTGAAAACGTCGTCGTGGAAATCTACGGCAAGACGCCCGCCGAAACTCTGCGGGTGGAACTGAAGAGCGCCAACTATCACATGGATGAAAAAATCCTCCGCAGCGGTGAACGCAGCCGCGTAGCCCGGGCGGATTTCGAGATGGAAGGCGATTCCATGATCTTTGATACCACCCAGTCCGTGGGCAGCATGAAAGGCCGCGTCCGCACTTTGATCTTTGACAGCGGCCCGGTCTCTGGCAAATCGGAGGGAAGCCAACCATCCAACTGATTATGAGAACGATCACCACCATTGCCCTTGCCGTCCTCGGCATGGTCCACTTTGCCAGCGGGCAGGGCGCATCGCGTCTCACCACCCCCACCAGCGACCAGAAAAAGCAGCTCCAGTCCGCCGCAGAAAAGCTGCGCCAGGCCCAGGCCAATGGCGAACTGGACAAGGCGAAGGAAACTGCCAAGGGGCTGATGGGCAAACTGCCCAGCAACCTCACCGATGCGGCCAAGGCCGCGCTGCAATCCCCCGAGGTCAAGGCCCAGGCCACCGAGGCTGCCAAAGCCGCCGCCAAAACACTCCTGCCAGAAGCCCAGAAAATGATGGGTGCCCAGGGCGAAACCCCTGCCGGAGATGCCCCGCCTGCGGCCACCGCAACCGCCACCCCAGCGGCAGATCAGCCCCCGGCTGCGCCTCCTGGCCCGGTTCCTGGTGCCCTACAGCCCCTGGCTGCCGCCCCGGAAGATGCGTCCGGCAAAAAGCCTGTGGCGGTCATTGAGTCCGACTCCTGCGTGTTTGACTCGAGCACGCGCGTCCTCATTTACACGGGCAACGTCCGCGCACGTCACCCGCAGTTCTACATTGAGTGCGAAGAGCTGATCGTTCACCTCGAGCAGGAGGCGCAGGCAACGGACAAAGCTGCCATACCGGCACCGAAGCCTTCCGCCATTGACCCGATCATGGCCGGTAAAAAAGGCCAGCCGGAGAAGCGCCAGAGCACCGTCAAAAAAGCTATCGCTTCTGGCCCCATGGTGCGCATTGAGAAGGCCAATCCCTCCGGCGAACTCCAGCGCGCCTTTTGCCGCAATGCCGTCTATGAAGGCTCCACCGGCATCATCACCATGCGTGACAATCCCCAGGTGCAGACCGGCAACGTGATGCAGATGGCCATCACGCCCGATACCGTGATGACCTTCGATGAGAAGGGCAACTTCAACTCCAACCGCCGCACCCGCACAGTGATCCTGTCGGAGGAGGAAGGCGCAGGGGCGTCTCGCAACAACCTGTAATTTTCATTATCCGGGCATGTCAGCCGCACGTTCCAAGCGTCCATCCACCACGACCGACTCTGCACCCATCTGGGACGGAGCCCCGGTTGACGAATCTTCCGAGGCCGCCGCCTCCGGTCCGGATGAAAGAAGCATGCTCCTGCACACCGAGGGGCTGAAAAAAGTCTATGATGGCCGCGCCGTGGTGAACGGGGTGGACATCGAGGTGAAGGCTGGCGAAATCGTCGGCCTCCTCGGCCCCAACGGTGCTGGCAAGACCACCACCTTCTACATGATCGTGGGCCTCGTCCGCCCCAACGGCGGAAAGGTCATCTTCGATGGCAATGATGCCACCGAACAGCCCATGTTCAAGCGCGCCCGGCTCGGCATGGGTTACCTGCCGCAAGAAGAGTCCATCTTCCGCCGTCTCACCGTCCGCGAGAACATCCTCGCCGTCATGGAGACGCAGAACTACACCAAGAAAGAGCGTGAGGAGCAGTGCCAGCAGCTCATGGAAAAGTTCGGTATCGACCATGTGGCGGACAATCTGGCGCTCACTCTTTCCGGGGGTGAAAAACGCCGCCTTACCATTGCCCGCAGCCTCGTCACCGAGCCCAAGCTGCTCATGCTCGACGAGCCCTTCAGCGGCGTGGACCCCATCGCCGTCAGCGAGATCCAGGACATCATCCGCATGCTTCGCCGTGCGGGGCTCGCCATCCTGATCACTGACCACAATGTACGCGAAACGCTGAACATTGTGGACCGCGCCTACCTCATCTACGAAGGCCAGGTGCGACGCCACGGAACCAAAGACTTTCTCGTCAACGATCCTGAAGCCCGCCGCCTCTACCTGGGTGAAGACTTCACCATGTAACACCCTTTCCCCCAACCGCTTTCAACCAACCCCATACAGGAGGATACATACCATGCAAAAACATAACGTGAACCTGCCGATCGTCATCACTGGCCGTCATATCGAGATCACAGAGGCCATCCGTGAATACTCTCATAAGAAGATCGAGAGCCTCCACTTGGACTACCCGCGAATCATTGAGGCCAAAGTCATTCTGGATGTGGAGCACCACCGCCAGATCGCCGAAATCATCCTGTTCTGCGCTGACCACATTCATATCGAAGCCAAGAGCACCACAGAAGACATCTATGCCTCGATCGACGAGTCCATCTCCAAGATCGCCCGCCGGATGCGCAAGTTCAAGACCCGCCTGCTGAAGAGCCACCGCCCTCGCAAGGACGGCAGCATCCGCCACTTGGAGCAGAAGGTTTTCCACGCCGACGACCTTCATGGCGAAGTCGAAACCGTCGAGCATGCCTACGTCCACCAGGAGCAGTACAAAGTGCGCCCGCTTTACCCGGATGAAGCCATCATGGACCTCGAAATCAATGACCGCCCATTCGTCGTCTTCCACAACCAGACGACTCACAAGCTGGCCATCATGTTCCGCCGCAAGGATGGCGAATACGGCCTCATCGAGCCCGAAGACAAGGCTGTCGCAGCTTAATTAGGATCTCTGATTC
>DMMK01000368.1 GCA_003453085.1 Verrucomicrobiales bacterium | reverse complement strand
GGAGACACCGGCAAAGAGGCCCTGGCTGCGGCTGTAGGCATACACAGCGGCATTGGGCGTCACGCCTGCTTCCGCACTGCGGCCCACGGGACCAGCAGCCACACTGAGGGCACCGCCGAGCTGGACGTTGGCATCATTGGAGAAGGCGCGCACGGCTTCAGGCGTGTTCAGCACGAAGATGAACTCGGTGACCTGGCCGCCGATCTGGGGGCCAAAGCCGACACCACCTGTGCCGATGAAGGAGGGGCCGGACCAGCTACGGCCATTGCGGGCCACGACGACGCCCTGGCCCACTTTGCCCGACCACATGAAGCCTCCTTTGGTCATCGTCACGATGGCCAGGCCTTTGGCATTACGCAGCACGTGCTGGGGGATTTCGGTTTCAGGCATCGTCTTGAAGCGGGTCATCACCGCCGCCGCCTGGCGCACCTGTTCATCTTCTTTAGGACCTGCCATCGTCATCATCGGAGTCAGCAATGTGAGGGCAGCAGCAAGAGGGAGGAATGTGTTTTTCATGATGTGTGAGGGTTTGAAACTGACAGCATCTTCCAGGGCATGGCGTGTGCCAACTCCTCGCCGCCACACATCAAATCGCTGAGGATCAACACTTTGCGAGCAAGCCACCTCTGAGCCGCCGCCGCCCATTTAGGGCACTTCGCACGACAAAACCAGCCCTGCATTGCAGGACACCACATGGCGTGGCTTTAGGAGGCCTCCACCTCTTCATTGCGGCTCTTTTGGTTAGGCAAAAGCCGCCGCACCGGTTCCCAAAGCTGGCCTGCCATGTCCTGGGGGAAGCCTCCGGCCACGCCGAAGTCCTCCGGCACGCGACCACGAGGCATGAAGAAGGTGCCAAAGAGCAGATCCCAAAAGGGGAACAGGCCCGCGAAGTTTTTGTCCCAGGCCTCGCGCAAGCGGCTGTGATGCCAGCGATGAAACATGGGCGTGGCGATGACATAACGCAGCGGCCCGAAGTCCCAGTCCACCCGCGCATGCAGGAAGATGGCATAGAGGGTGAAAAAGGGCGCGGTGGACAGCGTCACCCACGGATTGAATCCCAGCAGCAGGAGAGGTGTGACCTGAATGAATTTGTTCACCAGGTCATTCACCGGATGCACCCGGATGCTGCTCAGCCAATCGAGATCTTCCGAGCTGTGATGCACCGCATGGAAGGGCCACCAGCGCCCGCCGTGGAAGAGGCGATGGCTCCAGTAAGCCAGGAAATCTGCCAGCACATAGATCTCGATCGCTTGCAGCCAAAGAGGCTGCCTGGCCAGGGGGCCAAAGCCCGCGTAGGTCTGCTGGCGAAAGTCCTCCGCACTGGCCACTCCGCACCACACCAGCAGCACGGCAGGCAGGATGAGCCCGCCTTTGGAAAGCACCCGCGTAACAAAAGGTGTGAAAAAGAAATACGCCACATCCGTCAGCCAGCCCCGGCGCAGCAGCGGCCCGCGTGCCTTGCCCAGCACACGCTCCACGATCAGGAAGAGGACGGCGAGGAGGATCAGCCCGACCAGGGTATTTTTCAGCGAAGGTGACATACGCCGGGGCCTAACGGCAGACGTAGGCACCTGGTAACGAAAAAAGGCCAGGGATCTGCTTTGCCAGTCTCGTCCTCCTGCCCCACTCTCACGCTCCCCCCTCCACTCCCCTTGCCGATGCCTCTCAATGCCCGTCTTTTTATCTGGTTCCGGCTGCTGTTTAACTGCCGCTTCTACTACCCCATCTTCACCGTCCTGTTTCTGGACCTGGGGCTGAGCATTGGCGAATTCGCCGCACTGAATGTCGTTTGGGCCATCACCATCGTCCTGCTGGAAGTGCCCTCCGGGGCCCTGGCAGACCAGTTTGGCCGCCGCCCGCTCATCGTCGCCGCAGGCTGGCTGATGGTGGCGGAGATGGGCGTGCTGTGCCTCATGCCCGTGGGCAATCACGATGTCGTCCTGTGGCTGTTCGTGCTGAACCGCATCCTCAGCGGCGCTGCTGAGGCGGCCGCCAGCGGGGCGGACGAGGCCCTGACCTATGACTCCCTGCCGGAAGAGGAACGCCCGGTGCTGTGGCCGAAGGTCATGGCCCAGCTCAGCCGTGCCATGGCCCTGGGATTCATCGTCTCCTCCGTCAGCGGCGGCCTGCTCTATGACCATGGCAAAGTCAGCGCCGCGCTCGCCTGGCTGGGCCTGGGGGAGGTGCCCCGCGCCTGGACCATGAAGATCCCCCTGGGGCTGAATTTCCTCACCGGCATCGCCTGCCTGCTGGTGACCCTGCGCATGACGGAGCCCGCCACGGCCATCGTCGCGCGCACCGGCGGCTGGTTGCATGAGGCCCGGCTGGCCTTTGCGCGCATTTTGGAAACCGGGCGCTGGATCTGGCGCACGGAGGCCGCCTTCACCCTCATCCTCCTCGGCGTCGTCTTCGACAGCATCATCCGCCTCTTCCTCACCGTCTCCAGCAACTTCTACCGCCTCGTCGGCATCACGGAGGCCTGGTATGGCATCATCGGCACGGTGGCCTCGCTGCTGGGCCTGGCCACGGCGGGCCTGATGGAGCGCATGTCCACCCAGGGCAGCCAGCGGTCGAATTTCACCTGGCTGGCCGTCATGACCCTGGTGGGCCTGCTTTTCGCCGCCTATCCGCAGCCCGGTTTCCTGGGCGTGGCCCTGGTGGTGCCGCTGATGCTGGCCATGCGCTTCCTGCAGTTCTTCCTCTCCTATTACCTGAATGACATTGTGGACTCCGCCCGCCGCGCCACCGCCCTCAGCTTTCGCGGCCTGACGATGAACCTGGCCTATGGCGTGATGACGCTGCTCTTTGGCTGGCACACCCAGTGGCTGCAAAAGGACCTCGCGCTGCCTTCGGGGGATCTGCGCATCTTCGCCACCAGCCTCACGTGGTGGCCGGGCTGGTTCCTAGGCACCCTGGCGCTGTCCCTCCTGTGGCTGCGCCTGCGGCGGAAAGCACGGGCGTAGGGGCCAGGAGTGCCTCCGCGTATTACCGATCCTCCGCCACGCCAGTTGCACACTGCCCTGGCCTCCGCCATCTTCCCCACCCCATGCCTCGCATCCCGGA
>DMMK01000296.1 GCA_003453085.1 Verrucomicrobiales bacterium | reverse complement strand
GGCAAAGCGAGGGCCCCGAGAAACAATAAGACAGATTTCATGACAACAAAAAAAGGATCAGGGTTGAATCACGATCTGGCCACCGTTGACCTGCTGGAGTTGGCCCTGATTGGTAAAGGCGCCGCTGATGTAAAGGGTGGTATTGGCCACCTCTGAGCGGATGGTGCCCAGGTTCAAAATGGCCTGCTGAGACGAGTAACCGTAAAGGTAACTGTTGGTCTGGTTCACGATGGTGAGGCCTGCACCGAAGGTGAGCGTGGAGGGTGCTGGATTGAAAACATCCACCGGATAGACACTCAAGGAAGCCCCCGAGAAGATGGACCCAGCGAGGATGATGCGCGCCCCTGTTCCGCTGATGGTTTGAGTGCCGTTAAACTGCATGCTGGTGGAGTTCAGCGTCAGAGTCTGGCTCCCCATGGACAAGCCGTTCGTCACCTTCAGATAGCCGTTTGGTTGGCTCACATCGGTGGCTAGGGTGACACCGTCGAGAGTCCAATCAAAGTGGGTCGTGGTCAGCAGTGGCCCGGCGCTGGCCAAGCTGCCGCCCTTGAGGGTGCCCCCCTGAAAGAGCCAGGGAGCAGCCGGAGTATCAGGCACGAAGGTAAAGCCGGTATTGTCCAGAATGCCGGTGATGTAACGGCTGCCGCCCGTGCGATTGATCACGCCGAGCTCGCTGAGGCGGAACTCGCCGCCAAAGTCGAGCCGACTGTCGGTGGCATTGATCGTTCCATTGTTTAACCAGTCCCCATTCAGCATCAGGTGCCCCTCCGTCACCTGCACGGTGCCCTGAAGGTTTACCGACTCCAGGGTGGCCGCAGCCCCTTTGGGCACGATGAGGAGGGCCGCATCTGCCATGGTCACCGTGCCGCCCAGGATCTTACCGCCGGAGATCATGTGCCAGTCCCCAGAGGCGGCATTCAGCGCCAGCGTTCTCCCAGTATTGTCCAGAGTGCCTGCGATGTTCACTGTGCCGCCTGTGCGGTTCAGCGTGCCGAGCTGAGCCCGAGTAAAGTCCCCAGCCATGGTCAACTTGCCCGTGCCGGAAAGGTTCACCGTGCCCAGGTTGTTCCACGGTTGGTCGGTGTAACCTTGGAAATACAAATGCCCAGCCGTTGCCGTCATGGTGCCCTCATTGGTGAAGCGTCCAGTCATGTAAACGGCGGTGGCGTAATTGATGTCCGGCGGCAAGGGCACATTGGCCGTGATGGTGCCTTTGGAGATGAGATGCGCCGTTTGACCATAAGCACGCAAGCCTGCGTAATGGCCTAAATGAAGGCTGATGCCAGCCTCGAAAGTCAGCACGCCGGGGTCCACCGCCCCGGAAACGGAACCATCATTGGTGCTCAGTTCCAGCCCATGGAAACCATCACCGCTTTCGAACTGAAACGCCCCATTTCCTGAGACCGACTGGGTGCCGTAGAAATAGAGATACACAGGGTTAAAAAAGCCCGGCGCAGGATTGGCGATGAGGTCGGCATTGTTCAGCACCAGGCCGTGGTAGATGTAAAAAACCACGCTGGAGCCGAGAATCAGGTCCTGATTCACCGTCACGCCATCCAGCCGCCAATCCGATTGGGCTGGCACATTCACTGGGGCCGAGCCAGAAAGGATGCCGCCCTTGATGGTGCCTGAGTTGCCGATCCGTACAAAGTTCGGCAGCGCATCGAGCATCAGGGTTTCGCCGACGTTATCCAAGATGCCGACGATTTGCACCGAGTTGCCCGTGCCGGTGTAGTTGCCGATCTCGTTGAGCTTGAACTCACCTTCCAGGAGAACCGTCCCGTTTGTGCCGTTGATGGTGCCATGATTGGCCCAGTCATCCGTCAGCGTCAGCCGAGCGCCCGACTGCACAGTGACTAGCCCCTGGATGTCCACACTGCGCATCCGAGAACTGAAGGTGCCTCCGACGACTAGGGCCGCTCCATCCGCCGTGGTGAAAGTTCCATTCTGGATCTCGCCATCAAACAACTCCCAGTTCCCCGTCGTCGCATTGAGAGTCAGCGTGCCACCGTCCAGGTCCAGGTAGCCTGCGATGACCACGCGGCCACCCGTCCGGTTCAGCGTGCCGATGGCACTCAGAGGGAAGATGTAGCCGCCTTCACCGAAGTCCAGACGACCGGCAGCACTCACTTGCAAGGTGGCGTTATTGACCCAGCTATGGACCAAGCTGATGCGGCCAAGGGCTGTCGAAATGGTGCCCTGGTTGTTCAGGTTGCTGAGGCGCAAGTGCGCGCCTGCGGCATCGGTTAGGATAGTGCCCTGGTTCACCATTGTCTCAAAGAAACCTTGAGAAGCCATAAAAGCCTCCCCCCGGACCCTCACCGTGATGCCGGCCCCGAGTGTGGCATGGATCTGGGCGTAAACTTGACCGCCTGTGCCGAAGACAAATTCCCCCGTCCCTGAGACGGTGCTGGCGCTACCATAGATGGTTAGGTAACGGGTATATGCTTCATCCTGATCTAGGATAACCACGTTCGCATTTTCCAACCTCAGACTGCCGATGACGGTGACATTGCTGCGTTTTCCCACCAAAAGGTCACTGCCCAAAGTCACCCCGGCGAGGGCCACGGCGGTGTTCTCCGCCACCACTAGGCGTGCCCCGCCCTGGGTGGTGATGGCGCGGGCCTCCACATAGGACCCACCGAGGTTCACCTCCAGTTCAGGCGGTCCATTGATGACCACCAGGTCGTTAGGCCCAGGGACCGCGCCCGTGTTCCAGTTGGCTGCATTGTTCCAGTCACCACTGCTGCTGCCTGTCCAGAAGACGGGGTCGCCCTCCACACTGAACTGCCAGGTGCGATCTGCCGCCAGCGCATTGTTAGAAAGGTCTTTCACCCCGGTGGTGAGCACGGCCTGGTAAACACCCGGCGGAAGCTCGCCCGTGACGGTGAAGGAGGCGGCCTGGATCTCTGGGCGGAAGGTCACGGCGGAGGCCGTCACTGGCACATCGTC
>DMMK01000126.1 GCA_003453085.1 Verrucomicrobiales bacterium | reverse complement strand
CACCCTTCAGCCCTTCATAGCCTAACCACAGGGGTGTCAAAACGGGCTCCTTGTAAAAACCAGTGCTCCAGGCCTTGTCCCACCATTCTCCAGACTCCTGCGTGGGAACCTCGCGAATGGCCGATGTTTGGAGGGAGAGCAGAGTCATGGCGTTTCAGGAAGGGTGGCAGCGCTTTCGTGTTCGGCATTCAGTTCACGTAGCTGGTCCAGAATGGCCGCCAGCTTTTGCCCGGAGGACGTCAGTGCATACTCCACCCGGGCAGGCAGCCCAGGGTGCTCGGTGCGAGAGATGACACCATAGGCCAGCAGTTTGCGCAGACGTTCGTTGAGAATCTTGGTGGAGATGCCTGGCAGAAAACGTTCCAGCTCCCCGGGGCGCACGACTCCGCGACCAATCGCCGCCACCACCCCGGCGCTCCATTTGCAGCCCACCACATCCTCCAGCGAATGGTAAGAACGGCGGTCTTTCGGGCTCAGAAACTTCGTCTTCATGCGCGCAAAGATGTCGCACAAAAGGGCGCTGTCGCCAGGGCACTTTTTGGTAACCCCCTCACCAAATACTGCCCTCTTTTCAGCTTTTAAAGCCGCGTGAAGATGTCACCCACGCCCTACAAGGGCCTAACCAACAAACAAAACAATTCATGAAAACTCAAGCTGTCTTCTATCACGCAGGCTGCACCGTCTGTGTCGCTGCGGAACAAAACATTGCCCTCGCACTCGACCCTGCGCGTTACGCCGTGGAAATCGTCCATCTTGGTGAAAACAAGAGCCGCGTCGCCGAGGCCGAGCAGGCCGGAGTTCTCTCCGTGCCCGCCCTGGTCCTGGACGGTGTGCCCTTCCACATCAACTTCGGCGCCGACCTCACGGCACTGAAATAACCCGTCAACGAACCGCTCCCGGCCTGCGCAGAGAGCGGTCGAAATCGCCCGGAGATGATGAATCTCCGGGCGTTTTTATGCAATCTTCTCGGCCCCAAAATGACCCCGCAGAGCCTCAGGGATGAGGATGCTGCCATCGGACTGCTGGTAGGTTTCCACCAGGGCCACAAACAGGCGCGCCAGGGCAGTGCCGCTACCGTTCAGGGTGTGGGGCACCTTGTTTTTGCCATTCTCATCCTTGTAGCGCAGGTTCATGCGGCGGGCCTGGTAGTCGCCAAAGGTGGAGCAGCTGGAGACTTCCAAATAAGTGCCCTGGCCGGGTGCCCAGACCTCGATGTCATAAGTCTTGGTGGAGCCAAAGCCGATATCACCCGTGCAAAGTTCGATGACGCGATAGTGCAGGCCTAACAACTGAAGCACTTTTTCCGCATTCGCGGTCAGGCTTTCCAGCTCGGCCATGCTGGTCTCGGGCGTGGTGATTTTCACCAGCTCCACTTTGTCAAACTGGTGCATGCGGATGAGCCCGCGCGTGCCCAGACCTGCGCTGCCAGCCTCGCGGCGGAAGCAAGGGGTGTAGGCGGCGTAGTTGATGGGGAGCTGGTCCAGCTTCAGGATCTCGTCTCGGTGCAGGTTCGTCACGGGCACCTCGGCAGTGGGGATGAGGTAGAGGTTATCCTCGGGGCTGTGATAGACTTGGTCGCCAAACTTGGGCAACTGGCCAGTGCCGACGAGGCATTCCGGCTTCACCAGCAGGGGCGGGCTGATTTCGTGATAGCCGTGGACGGTCGTGTGGAGGTCCAGCAAGAAATTGATGAGCGTGCGCTCCAACCGCGCGCCCTGGCCACGATAGACAACGAAGGCGCTGCCGGTGATCTTGGCCCCGGCTTCAAAGTCCAGCATTCCCAATTGCTGGCCGAGGACGGTGTGGTCCTTGGGTTCAAATTCAAAGGTGGGCTTCTTACCCCAGACGCGCACCTCAGGGTTTTCCTCGGCGCTGTGGCCCACGGGGCAGGCCTCATGCGGCAGGTTAGGCAGGCCGAGCAGCAGCTCGCGCTGGCGGGTATCGGCACTGTCAGCATCGCGGCCGATCTGCTCGATGCGTTCATTGATGCCGCGCACCTCAGCCTCGATGGCGCTGGTGTCCTGGCCGTTCTTTTTGGCGATGCCGATCTCTTTGCTGATGCGGTTGCGGTCGCCCTGTAGCTTCTGCCGCTCCGTCTCCGCCACGCGCCGCGCGGTGTCGATGGAGAGCACTTCATCCACGACGGACGCGTAGTCACCACTGCGGGTGGCGAGGCGTTCTTTAACCAGATCAGGGGTGTCGCGGATGAGGCGGATATCGAGCATAGGGCGCGGAGATTAGCGGGAGAATGCGCGTTGTCGAGTGCCTGGGCCACTTTGTCGGGAGGAAGCTGCCCGTGGGAAAAAAGTACGCCCGGCGTGTAATCCTGCACTGCGACCGGGGTGGAAGAGTTTTGGGAACGGGCCGCGCCGGAGCATTCGGGCGGTTTTTTCCTTTGCCCACCCGTCACGTCCGCCTGCCATGTCCACACCCCACCTCGCCTGCCTCGAAGCCTTGGAAACCCGCTTGGCCCCGGCGGGCCTGGTCACAATCACCCTGGCCAATGGGGTGCTGACCATCGCCGGAGATTCAGGCGATAACATCGTGGAAATCACCGAAAGCAGCCCCGGCATCTGGCGCGCTCAGGACCTGTCTGGCAGCGGTACAGAGTTCGCCTTCAACGGCCAGCCGCCTTCTTCCGCCGTCTCCTTTTTCATCCCCACAGGCGGGGTGAAAGTGGACCTGAAGGAGGGGAACGATAATTTCAACCTAGGAGGGCTGGACATCGCAGGACCGCTGACAGTGACGGACAAAGCAGGTAATGACGACCTGGGCCTGTTTGAAACCCACATTAGCGGTGCGGTGAAGATTGATCTGGGGATCGGCACGGACACTGTGGCCATCTCCCGCACCTCCATCGGCGGGGCCCTCAGCCTCAAAATGGGCAGCGGTGACGATGGCGTGGCGCTGGGCAGCGGCTACTACCAAGCGGTGACGGTGGACCTAGGCACTGGCACCAATACCTTTGGCCTGGATGCCGGTGAGCCGCTGCGCATCCAGGGAAATCTCAGTGTGGTGAGCGCCGGCGGTGCACTGGAGACAACCGGCATGGTTCTGGCCACAGACAATGCCATCATCCACGGCCACGTCAGCCTGAAAGTATTGGCGGGCAGCAGCCAGGTGGACTTCGGCTTTTTTGTGGGAAATCACCTCCGCATCATAGGCAACCTCAGCCTGCAGACCGCTGCCGGAAATGACCAAGTACGCCTGACCCAGGACTTGACCGTGGGCGGCCAACTGAGTCTGAAACTGGGCGAGGGTGACAATGATGTGAGCAGCCTGGGATTACAATCCTTTTCGTTAGGCAGCCTGGCCTACACCGGGGGCAAAGGGGACGATATCCTGGACTTACGCGGTACCACCGCCACCATCGCCGGTAGCGTCACCACCACCCTGGGCAGCGGCGGTTCCAATGTGGTGGATATTAATCCCACCACCTCCCTCTTCATCGGCGGCAGCTTCACCTACAAGGGCAGCACAGGGAATGATCTGCTCTACATCAGCGGCCCTCGCGCAGAGATCTACGGCCCACTGAACTTCACTGGCCTCAGCGGTGTGAATAGCCTCAGCCTCGTGCCCGTGCTGGGTCGGTTCGGCCCCATCAATGCCAATGGCGGCGCGCAGACAGACCTCTTCACTCTGGGCAGCTTCAGCGGCAGCACGGTGGAGATCACCGTGCTGGGCAAGGTGAATGTGAACCACGGCGGCGGCCCCTCCTCCCTGGTGGTGAGCGATGTCACCCACCACGGGGCCTTAATCGTGGCCAATGCAGGTGGCACCAACATGTACATCCAGGACAGTCAGATGAATGGGCCCGTGAGCCTGAAGGCCACCGGTAACAGCAACAGTTTTTTCGACCTCTCCGACACCACCTTTGTCGGTGCCTTTAGCCTGACCACCGGCGGCGGTGCCGATACCGTGCTGCTGGATACCTCCACCGGCACCTCCCGGGTGAATCTCTTCCGCAGCCAATCCACCATCTCCCTGGGCGCCGGGGATGATCTCTTCCGCGCAGGCAATACGCCCGTGGCCCCGAATCAAGGCAACGCCTTTGGTGGTGTGCTGACCGTGAGCGGTGGTAGTGGCACCGACACCGCCGAGGTGCTGACCGGCTACGGCAACTCCTTCGACCTGCCGGCTGTGATCAAGAGCGATGTGGAGTTCCAGGGGTGAAGCACAGCAGCAGCCTCCTCAATCCCCTACCCCAAAAAGCCGACGGTGGTTTTCCCCCACATGGCCGATGAGTTCCTCCAGCGGCATGCCGCGTAGCTCCGCCAGCAGGGTGTAGCTCACGTGCAGATTGGCGGGGTGGTTTAGGGGTGGAGTGGAGCTGCCCAGCGGGTGCTCGTTCAGCTCTGGTGGCGGGGCCATGTCGGGCGCATCGGTCTCGGCCAGCAGGCGATCCAGCGGCACAGCCTGAAAAGTGGCGCGTTGGGCGGCTTTGCGCGGGTGGCCAAAGTACGGGGAGAGAGAAAAGTAAGCTCCCTTTTTCACCAGCCCCGGCACCATCTCCACCGGGCCACTGTAGGAGTGCAGCAGAAAACCACGTGCTGGCAGCGGCTGGCTGCGCAGGGTCTCCTCCAGCAGGCCCCAGGCCCGCAGGCAATGGATGGTGGCCGGGCG
>DMMK01000338.1 GCA_003453085.1 Verrucomicrobiales bacterium | reverse complement strand
TTGTTGGTTTCGGTAATCGACGGGGCACCACGCAAGATGCAGGCGGAGGGGCTGGCCGGAAGCGTCGTATGTGAAAAAGAGCAAGGCCAGTGGTGTGTTGGACGTTATGGTTGGTGTCCCGGTGGGGGTAAAAGTCCAGCCGTCCCCAATTGTTGGGCCCCCCCCGGGGGTGGGGGTTGGTAGGGCCCGCCGGGGGGGCACCGCCATAACCGATGGTGATACCATTGGTGATGTTGGCGGTGGTGAGGCCGCTGAAGGTGGCATCGGAACCGGCCTCTTCCTCGATGCGGAAGGTGCTCTCACGAATGTCGATGGAACTCAGCGGGCTGGTGAACTTAGGATCGCGGAAGGTGACGCCAACACCGTTGGCATCGTTGGCAGTGGCGCTGCCGACGATGGTCAGGTTGGCATTGTTGCCGTCAATCACGGCTTCCATCCGGGTCAGGTTGCCTGGAAGGTTGGAGCCGAGATTGGGATTGATGTCGAACGGAGCCACGACGAGCCGGGAACCGTTGACAAAACCGCCACCGCTCAGAGTGGTGTTGCCCTCGAAGACCACGGAGGAGACAACCCCGAGGCCGCTGGAGTTTTTCAGGGCACCCACGTTGTTGACACCAGAACCGCTGACCCGAATGATTTCCCGGGAAGTGGTGGGATCGTCCGCGTAGTTGAGGGAATTGCCGCGGAGGTCAATGGTGGCACCGGACTGGACGATGGTTTCATTGCCCACCCCTGTGGCCCCCAGAGCGCGGACGTTGCCCACGCGGAGTTCACCAGCAGCCACAATGATCTGACCCATCAAAAGTGGGTTGGCATTCGGCGTGGTGGCCCCAGCGGCGGCCCCATCCAGGAATCCCACCATCTGATTAGCACTGAGCGTCAGGATGCCGTTGCCAGACTTGGTGAAGCCATTGGTCGTGCGGATCGGCGCGCTGATGGTCAGCGCCTGAGTGGTTCCCACATTGAAGTTCACGCCCGCTGTGGTGGTGTTTTGCAGCGTCATCACCCCAGAAATGGTGGCATTGGAATTGGTGGCACCGTTGTTGGTGACGGTGAACAGGGCACCTTGCTTCAGAACAATGCGATCAGCAAAGTTCTGCGCGGAACCGTTGATGTCCAGACGACCGCCGGCCTCAATGGTGGTGATACCACGGATGCTGCCGAGGGCATTGTTGTTGCCACGGATGCGGAGGGTGCCCCCCTGGACCAGGATGTCGCCCACCCAGTTTCCACTGTCGCCCGACAGCGTGAAGATGGACTGGTTTGTAGCTGCCAGGTGCAGGAGGCCGCCGCCATTGAGCGCACCCGCAGCAAACTCGAGGCTGGAGTTGGCCACGTTCAGGCGCAGGGTGGTGCCATCGGCCATGCTGATGGGGTTGGCTCCATTACCCAGACGTGCGGCGCTGGTGGCGGCGGTGCCATCGCCTATTTGGACCACGCCTTCCTGGATGTTCAGTCGGCCCGTGTAAGTGTTGGCCGCATTCAGTACCAGGAGTCCTGCACCGGTTTTGGTCAGTGCCTGGGCGTTGGTATTGTTGGCGATGACAGCATTGATGCTGAGCGAGCCGGAACCATGGTGATGAATGATGGTGTCCAGGTTCGCCGTATTGGCAGAACGGCGCAGGATGCCGGCAGCGCCGGCGATGACGATGTCATCCGTGACATTTTTGGTCACCAAGATGCCGCCTGTCTCCAAGGAGAGGATACCAGCCAAGTTCAGGGTGGTGGTGCCACCATTGTTGTTATTAAAACGGACCGTATGGGTGACCGCATTGGCTGCGGCATTCACCGAAGCAGAAGTGATGTCGGTATTGGCATTCGCCGCAAAGGAGTTCGCGGTGTAGGAGCTGAGGGCGTTGATGACAATGTTCGAACCCGAAGCAGCCGAGACTGCCCAGTTGGTGCGGTCAATGGTCGCATAGGCCCCACTGGCGGTGTTTGTGGACGTATTGGCAAGGATGCCGCCCGAGGTGTTGACGGTGTTGGTGGTGGCGATGCCACCCGCACTGAAGTCAATCGTGCCATAATCATTGACGCCGTTGCCAATATTGCGGGTGATCGTTCCCATCTGCAGCACCGAAGTGCCGCCATTGCGGATCACGCGATTGGCCCCGTTATTCAGGGTGGTCGCGGAGACGATTTCCGTATGGCTGCCGCCGGAAAGAACCACTGTGCCGCCCGCAAACGCAGGCTGGTAGGTCTGGCCGCCGACGTCGCTGTCAGCCCCAAGGCCGGTGGTGATACCAGCACCTGCGCCAGAGAAGCCCAGTTCCAAAGCGGCGCCATCGGCCAGCTTGCTGGTATTGGTGCCACCAGCGGTGGTGTCATAGTTCAAAACGATGCTCCCACCGGCCACGTTGGTGATGCCAGTGAAGGTGTTGCTGCCGCTGAGGGTGAGGGTGCCGCGGTCAAACTTGATGAGGCGGGAAGTGCCGACGCTGCCGCTGATGATTCCCGTGATGTTCAGGGAGGCACCTTCATCGACACCCAGACGGAAATTGGCATTGGTGCCACTGAAGATCAAGCCGCCGGCCCAGGTATTGGC
>DMMK01000210.1 GCA_003453085.1 Verrucomicrobiales bacterium | reverse complement strand
GATAGCCGTCGCCGCCCTCCTACAATTTTGCCGCCCTGCCATCGATCACCAAACGGGCCGACGATCTCGATCCCAATAGCCTTGGCGCCACTTTGGCGGGCGGCGACGGCTATCTCGGCTTCCCGCGCGACAACCGCCAGGAAACCCTGGGCGATGCCCTGGATCTGTTTCAACGCTACCTCGGCATCCTGGCACTGGCGTCCCTGGCTCTCGGCGCGCTGGGGGTGGCAGGGGCGGTGCAGTCTCACATCAACCGCCGCGTCACGACGATTGCCATGCTGCGCTGTCTCGGCGCGCCCCGCCAGCTCGCTGCGGCTGTTTACATCGCCCAGAGCGCCACGCTGGCCCTTCTGGGGGCCATCCTGGGTGCGGGCCTGGGGGTTCTTTTGCAAACCGGTCTGCTGGTGCTGTTTAAAGACAGTCTGCCGGTGGCCGTGGAGGCCGCCCCCGAGTGGGCCATCGTCTTTCGCACCACCCTGGCGGGCCTGGGCGTGTGCTGTGGTTTCGCGCTCATCCCCATCCTGAAAATTCATCGCATTTCACCCGCTGCCACGCTGCGCAGCGGCAGCTTTTTACCCGGCAGTCCCCTGCGCACCCTGCCTGTTTATTTGCTTCTCACCGCCCTGCTTCTCCTGCTGGCCCTAACCAATGATGCGGACTGGAAACGCGCCGTGCTTTTGGTTGGCGGACTTGGCGCTGCCTTTGCCCTGGTCATTGGGGTGGCCCGGGCGCTCATGTCCATCACGCGCCGCATCGTCCGCCCAAGCTGGCCTTACCTCCTGCGGCAGGGCATTTCCAATCTTCATCGTCCGGGCAACCAGACTTTGCTGTTCCTGCTCTCGCTCGGGCTGGGCACCTTTCTCCTGCTCACCATCCTGCTTACCGGGGATCTTTTGCAGCAGCGTCTCCGCATCAGCGAGACTCAGGAAAACCCCAACCTGTACCTGATCGACGTCCAGCCCGATCAAGTCGAAGGCGTGACATCACTGGTCAAAAGCCAGGGGCTGCCCGTTTTAGAAACCGCCCCCATGGTGACCATGCGGGTCCAGGCCCTCAAAGGCGTGCCAGTGACCAAAGCGGAAGGGGTGCCGCGCTGGATTGCCAACCGTGAATTCCGGTCCACCTATCGAGCCCATCTGAACTCCAGCGAAACTCTGATTGCCGGAGAATGGCATGAGAGCCTGCCCAACCCAGAGGGCCCCATCCCGGTTTCGCTCGAAGAAAAAATCGCCGGGGACATGCGTCTTCAACTGGGCGACACGCTGACGCTGGATGTCCAGGGCATCACCCTGGAAGCCCGCGTGACCAGCATCCGCAAGGTGGATTGGAGCCGGTTTAACCTCAACTTCTTCATGGTTTTTCCACCTGGCCCTCTGGACGGTGCACCGGGCTTTCATGTGGTGACGACCCGCACCCCCGATGCAGCCGCGGTAGGCCGCCTGCAGCAAGGCCTCACGCGAGAATTTCCCAACGTCTCCTCGATTGATCTATCCCAGATTTTAGAAACCGTTCGTTCGCTGTTCTCGAAAATCTCATGGGTCATCACGATCATGGGTGGATTCACGCTGATCGCTGCGCTGCCCATTGTGGTGGGCACGCTGCTCAATGGCCGGGACGTACGCCTCCGCGAAAGTGTCTTGCTCCGAACGCTCGGCGCTTCTTCACGGCAGGTTCGCACCATCCTCTTCATCGAATACGCCACCCTGGGTTTCCTTTCCGCCCTCACCGGAACGCTTCTCGCCGTGGGAGCTACTTCTATCCTCGCCGTATACGTTTTCAAAACTTCGCCGTCGCCGGATGTCATGACACTGCTGGGTGCCTTTGTCACCACCACGGCCATCGCTGTTCTAGGAGGCCTCGCTCTTAGCCGTGGTGTTTCCAATCATCCACCGCTCGACATCCTGCGCCGGATCTGATTTTGAAAAGACGGGCTGTTGCCTGACCTCAAGTCAGGACTCCGTTTGAAACGTCCGTGACAAGAATAGGCTTGTTGTTGCCCTTTTATCCGTTTTACACTTTTTGTTCTTATGCTTTCACGTCGTTCCTTCCTCAAAAACTCCGGTCTTGCGCTTGGCGCTGCCTCCTTGCCTGCCTTTGCCCAATCCACTGGCAAGCAGAAGACGGTGCTGCTGCAGTGTGCCTGGGCGACGAAGAACATCGGGGACATTGGGCATACGCCGGGGACGTTGCGGTTTTTGGAGCAGTATCTGCCGGAGGCGAAGGTGATTCTCTGGGCGGCGAACACGAATGAAGAGGTGGATGCGATGCTGATGAAGCGGTTTCCGAAGCTGGAGATCGTGAAGGGATCACTCTCAGAGAAAGATGGGGCCGTGCAGCAGGCGGTGGGGCGCAGTGACTTTTTCCTGCGCGGGCCGGGCATGGGGCAGCCGACGGATTTCATGGCCTACTGTCAGAAGATCGGCAAACCGTGGGGGTTGCAGGGGCAGTCGTACTTTCCGGACATGGTGACGGGCAAGGATGCGGAGAAACGCATCGCCCTGCTGAATGGTGCGGCCTTTATCTATTGCCGGGATTCCAAGACGCTGAAGCTGCTGCAGGACGTGGGCGTGAAGCCGCCGGTGCTGGAGTTCGGCCCGGATGGCTGCTTTGGCATTGATGTGCGCGATGAGGAGAAGGCGCTGGCGCGGATGAAGAAGCACGGACTGGAGGAGAAGAAGTTCATCACCCTGCAACTGCGCACGCATTCACCCACAAGCCCGGGGGTGGATGACAAACGACCGCAGAAGCTGAATCCGCTGAACCCGACGCCGGAAAACATCGCCGATGACACGCGCCGGGCGAAGGTGTACCAGGACCTCATCGCCATGTGGGTGAAGGAGACGGGGTACAAGGTGGTCATCGCCCCCGAGGTGCGGAAGGAGATGGAGTATAACAAAAAGTTTGTCTATGATCCGCTGCCGGATGACCTGAAGAAGCACGTGGTGAACTTTGACGAGTTTTGGAATGTGGATGAGGCCTGCTCCTTCTATGCGCGGGCGCATACGGTGATCTGCCATGAGCCGCACACGCCGATCATGGCCCTGGCCATGGGCACGCCGATGATGCACACGTTTTCGGAGTTTCACTCGCCGAAGTGCTGGATGTTCAAGGACATCGGCCTGGAGGAATGGGCACCGGAGTTTGATGCGACTCCGGCAGAGAAGATGTTTGAGATCCTGATGGGCATTCACAAGGACTACCCCGCCGCCCAAGCGAAGGTGAAAAAGGCGATGGCCTATGTGGAGGAGCGCGCGAAGTCCCAGATGGGAGTGCTGAGGGGCGTGATGGGGTGAGGGTCGGGGGGAGGGTGCCGGTTTGTTCGGTCTGTTGGTGCGTAACCTTTAGGCGACTCCATGACCTGCCGGACCTTCTCCAGATCGCCTCAAGGCTAGACACCCGCAGAGCTGGCGGGAACAGAGGGGTTGGCCGACCCAAAGTTTGAGCC
>DMMK01000430.1 GCA_003453085.1 Verrucomicrobiales bacterium | reverse complement strand
CCCCGGCATTGCCCCGGCTGCTGGCAGCAAAGAGCCAGGCGCTGCGGGTCTCGGCCTCACCCCAGCCAGCGCGTGCCACCGCCCGGCGTGCCACCTGCACACCCAGATTGCTGGCCGCTCCGTAACGGCGGCCTTTGAGCAGGCTGCGATCTGCGATGCGTCCGGCTAAAAGACCCTCTTGCTGGCTTAGGCCGCTGCGGCCCGCCTGCCAGGTGGCGAGGCTGGCATCCAGGGTGTCTCCGAGCGCACAGGCCGTCTCAGCGGCGGTGATGGCAATGCTGTGGCTCACAGATCAAAAATCTTCCCTGGATTCAGCAGGCACTGGGGATCGAGTGCGCGTTTGATGCTCTTCATCAGCTCGTAGCTGCCATCGCCAAGCTGGCGGCGGACAAAGGCTTTTTTGGCGAGGCCGACGCCATGCTCACCCGTGACGGTACCGCCCAGGCGCAGGGTTTCATTGACGATCTCCTCCAGCGCCGCCTCCACGCGATGCATTTCCTCGTGATCCCGCTCATTGGTCAGGAAGGTGGGATGCAGGTTGCCATCGCCGAGGTGGCCGAAGGTGCCCACCTTGAGGTTATGCCGGATGGCGCATTCGCGAATGAAGCCGACCATGTGGGCCAGCTCCGTGCGAGGGACAGTGACATCTTCCAGAATGGTGGTGGGCATCACGCGAGCCAGGGCGGAGAAGGCATTGCGGCGGGCGGAGGCGAGCTTAGCTCCTTCGGCTTCATCGGCAGCCGCGCGCACTTCACGTGCTCCGTGCTGCCGGGCCAGTTGCATCATTTGTTCTGCCTCTTCCTGCACCACCACCGGGTGGCCGTCAGTTTCCATCAGCACCAGGGCCTCCACATCGGTCGGCAGGCCGATTTTGGCGTAATCTTCCACGCACTGCACAGTCGTGCGGTCCAGAAACTCCAGCGTGCAGGGGATGATCTTGGCCGCGATGATGGCGCTGATGGTTTCCGCCGCTGCTTCCATGGAATCATAGAGCGCCAGCATGGTCTTCCGTGCCTTCGGCTTCGGCACGAGTTTCAGCATGACCTCGGTGATGATGCCGAGTGTGCCTTCGCTGCCGATGAAAAGATCCTTCATCGAGTAGCCGGCCACATCCTTCACGCACTTGTTGCCCAGCCAGGTCAGCGTGCCGTCAGGCAGCACCACCTGGATGCCCATCACGTAGTCGCGCGTGACGCCGTATTTCAGCCCGCGCAGGCCGCCGCTGTTCTCGGCCACGTTGCCCCCGATGGTGCTGATTTTCATGCTGCCAGGGTCAGGCGGATAAAAGAGGCCCACTTTGGCGGCAGCATCATCAATCTCCTTCGTGATGACCCCACACTGGGCGCGCATCGTCAGGTTCTTTTCATCCACCTCCAGGATCTTGTCCATCTGCACCACGCAAACGACGAGGCAACCTGGTGAGGGGACGCTGCCGCCACTGAGACCCGTGCCGGAACCCCGGGTGACGACGGCAATGTGGGCCTCCCGGGCCAGCTTCACGCAAGCGGCGACTTCCTCCGACGTACGAGGAAAAACCACAGCCCCTGGACGGACCTTGAGGGCAGCGGTGCCATCGAAACTGTAAGGCAGGATGTCCTCATCGGCGGTCAGGACACGATCAGGAGAAAGCAGGGCGCGGAGGCTGTCCGCGTGGGCTGGGGTGACGGAATTCACCCTTTCAGTGTGGCGTATCCCATGGACATGGCAACTCACCAGCGACGGGTTTATGACAGCAATCCGGACGATTACCAAGCTGCCAAAATCAGGAGATTCGTTGCGCTGTCATCATCTCAGCTGTCAGCAGTAGGATAGCGAGAATGCGCGCATCAGACAAAGAAGATGGTAAATGGATTGCAAGTTCACTGCAATTAATGACGCGGACGCCAGCGACTCCGTGGTTTGGATCGCCGGAGATTAAAAACGAACGCAGCCACGGTGGCCGAGCCGATGAGAGAGACGACGAGGATACCCATAATGAAGCGTTGGAAACCAACACTCATTCGTGCAAAATGTCCAACAATGTTTGCAAAAGGTTCGTAACGAACCATGATTTGCATTATGCGCCTAGATCCTCATAGTTAATCTTTTATGAGCGAACTCTTGCAGAGTTTGGCGTAGATGCCATTCTGCAAAATAAGGTGGTCATGGGTTCCTTTCTCTAGAATTCTGCCTTGGTCTAAAACGTAAATGCAGTCGGCATGCCGGACGGTGCTCAGCCGATGAGCAATCACAAAGCTGGTGCGGTTCTCCATCAGCCGATCCAGCGCTGTTTGGATCTGCCTTTCCGTTTCGGTATCCACACTGGCCGTGGCTTCATCCAGCAGCAGGATGGGCGGATTTCGCAGCAGGGCACGGGCGATGGAGATGCGCTGTTTTTCCCCCACGCTCAGTTTCACTCCGCGCTCTCCCACTCTGGTATCCAGGCCGTTTTCCAATCGGCCGACGAACCCATCGGCATTGGCATTGGCCAGTACTTCCCACAGCTCCTCATCGGTGGCATTTCGTTTTCCGATGACTAGGTTCTCCCGGACGGTGCCGTTAAAGAGAAAGCTTTCCTGGGTCACATAGCCGATGCTGCTGCGCAGCCAGGCCTTGTTCAGCTCATGCACAGGGGATCCGTCAATCGTGATGACGCCTTCGTCATACTCATAAAAGCGCGTCAGCAGGTTGATGAGGGTGGACTTGCCCGCCCCTGTGGACCCGACTAGGGCGATGGTCTGGCCGGGCTGGGCCTCAAGATTGATGCCGTGGACGGTGGGGATTTTTCCCCCGTAGCTGAAACCGACGTTTTCATAGCGCACATGACCGGTAATGGCTGGCAGGGTACGGCCCTCCACGGTGTCCGTTTCGGGTTCAGTATCCAGAATTTCAAAGACACGTTCGCCGGCTGCGCGTCCCCCCTGGATGATCTGATTGAGCTGGTGCAGCTGCTCGATGGGGTCGTAAAAAAACTTCAGTAGCAGGAGAAAGGCGGCCAGATCCCCCTTTTCGATGCGCCCTTCCATCAGTCCACGGGCCCCCATCCACAGCACCAGCACCATGCCCACGCTGGTGAGAAAGTGCATACCGGGCCGATAGATGGCCCAGATGCGCATCACGTGCAGGGAGGCTGTTTTTAAAGCCGCACTGGAGGCGTTGAAGCGTGAGTGCTCCTCGGCTTCCATGGCGTAGGCTTTGATCTGGCGCATGCCGGCCACATTGTCATGTAGCAGGCTGTTCATGCCGCTGCTGGCCCGGCGCACCGCTCGGTGGCGATCCTTAGAGGTACGGGTATACCCCAGCGCCCCGGCGGCAAGGAAGGGGATGGGAACCAACGCCCAAAGCGCCAGGGTGACATCTGCCTGGAACATGAAGACGCCAACGACGGCGATCTGGATGATGGCCACCAGCCCTTGTTCAATGCCGTCAATCAGCACACGCTCCACGTTCGGGATGTCCTCCCCCACCGTGGTCATGATGTCCCCAGTAGGCCGGTTGTCGAACCACCGCAGCGGCAGGGTTTGCAGCCGCTGGTAGAGATCGCTGCGCAGGTCATAGATCACCTTTTGTTCAAAGGTATTGTTCAGCATGATGCGCAGGCTGTTGAACAGGTGCTGGGCAAAGTACGCCCCCAGGGCCATCAGGATCAGAGGCACCAGCCGGTCCCACTGGGCCTTGGGTACCACCACATCCAGCACCTCCCGGGTGACGGCGGGGAAGACCACCACCATGAGGGTGCCGGTGATAGCGCAAAAAAGCTGGGCGGCGGCCATCAGAGGGTAACGGCGCAGGTAGGAAAAGACGCGAAGAGTGGTTTTCAAAGGCTGGGATCAGGGGGAGGAGAAAATACGCCTGCGAAAGGGGAATGGAAGGGGCGAATGACCCGCCTCCAGAAAGTACCCTGCACTGTCCTCCCTGTAGACAGCCAGCACGACAGCTTTAGAAGTGGCGCTCTCCCGATGGTTACCCCGCATGTTCGCACGGCCGCCGCAATCGGCCTTCCGCAATTAACCTGTGGAGGCTGCTTTGATTCAGTCCCCCAGGTAGGCTTCGCGCACCTGCGGATTCAGCCTCAGGGCTTTGGCCTCATCCTCCAGCAGGACTTTGCCCGTCTCCAGCACGTAGCCGTAATGGGAGATGCCGAGGGCCAGGTTGGCATTTTGTTCCACCAGCAGGATGGTGATGCCACGCTCCTTGTTGATGGCGACGATCTGTTTAAAAATGGCGCGGACCAGGATGGGCGCGATGCCCAGGGAAGGCTCGTCCAGCATCAGGCAGCGGGGGCGGCTCATCAGGGCACGGGCGATGGCGAGCATCTGCTGCTCGCCGCC
>DMMK01000757.1 GCA_003453085.1 Verrucomicrobiales bacterium | reverse complement strand
TGGTGATGTGCCCCACGCGCGGCGGCAAGGTGGCCCGCTTTGATGCAGCCGCCGCCCAGAACGCCGTGGTAGGGCGCCACTTCGAGCACGTGTTTCACGCCGGGCAGTTTCTGGGCGGCGGCTGCATCAAAGCGGGCCACCTTGCCGCCGCGCGTGGGGCACATCACCAGGCTGGCGTGCAGCAGGCCGGGCGGGTTGGCGTCGATGCCGAACACGGCCGTGCCGTCGAGTTTGGACGGCGCCTCGATGCGCGTGAGCGGCTTGCCGATCAGCTTGAACTGCGCGGGCTCTTTCAGCGTGACCTTGCCCGGCATGGGCTGCTGCGCGGCCATTGCCGCCAGCTCGCCAAAGGTGGCGCGCTGCCCTGCGGTGTGTTCCACCCAGCCTGCGTTGGCCGTGCACTCGGTCGCTTGCACGCCCCACTGCGCAGCGGCAGCGCGGATCAGCATCGCACGCGCATGGGCGCCAGCTTCGCGCATGGGCAGCCACAGGTCCTTGATGCTGCTCGATCCGCCCGTCATCATCACGCCCACCTCGCGCATCGTCTTGGCAGTCAGCCAGCCGGCCACGGCCTTCATCGAGCCATCGTTGTCGGGGTGAAAGGGCAGGCCGTCCACCACCGTGGCGAGGTTGTTGTAGATATCGTCGATGGGCGTCATCTCCAGCCGCACCTGCGCCCAGTCGGCGTCCAGCTCTTCGGCCAGGATGGCGGCCAGGCCCGTGTGTGCGCCCTGGCCCATTTCGGACTTGGCCATCATCACCGTCACGGTGTTGTCGGCCCCCACTTTGACCCAGCCGTTCAACGCGGCCTGTCCGCGGGTCTGCGGCAGCGGGTCGGACGGGTGCAGGCGCTGGCGCGGCGGCATCACGCCCCAGCCAATGACCAGCGCGCCCGCTGTTGCGGCGCCGCCGAGGAGCACTGTGCGTCGTTTCACCATGGGTTCATTCCTTATTGGGGCCTTAGCTGCCCATCGTAAATCCGAGGGGCGTTTCTCCACCACCGGGATTGCCGCAGATTTTGAGTGTTTTCGGCCTCTAGCGCTTATCCATAAAGCGCTAAAAGCTATTAAATGCATAGCGTTTCGCCTACCCGACACAACTGATTGACCCGGCCATTTACCTATGCAGCCGTGCCGCCGTGTACGCCACCCGGCGTATTTCCCAAGCAGGCCCCGCTCTCCAGAATCCATTCCATCGCTCGATCACCCAGTGCCCCGCAAGGGACCGGCGAGCGAAGCGGCTTGATTGATTGAAACCACCACCGGAGAAGCACACATGCAACGTCGTTATTCCCTCAAGGCCTTCGCGGCCGTCGCTACGCTCGCTGGCCTGTCTGCGCTGCCAGCCCACGCACAGGAGACCATCAAGGTCGGCATTCTGCACAGCCTGTCGGGCACCATGGCCATCTCCGAGACCGTGTTGAAAGACACCGTGCTCATGGCCATCGACGAGATCAACGCCAAGGGCGGCGTCCTCGGCAAAAAAATTGAACCTGTCGTCGTCGATGGCGCTTCCAACTGGCCCCTCTTCGCCGAAAAGGCCAAGCAGCTGCTCGAGCAGGACAAGGTCTCCGTCACCTTCGGCTGCTGGACCTCCGTCAGCCGCAAGTCCGTCCTCCCGGTCTTCGAGTCCAACAAAGGCCTCCTCTTCTACCCCGTCCAGTATGAGGGCGAAGAGATGTCCCCAAACATCATGTACACCGCCGAGGCCGTGAACCAGCAGGCCACCCCCGCTGTGGATTACATGCTCGAAAAAGGCTTCAAAAAATTCTACCTTCTCGGCAGCGACTACGTCTATCCCCAGACCACCAACCTCGTGCTTCTGGAGTACCTCCTCAGCAAAGGCGTGCCTCTGGAAAACATCGGCGGCGGTTTCAAAAAGGACGAGTCCGGCAAGATCATCTCCGCAGGCAAATACACCCCCTTCGGCCACACCGACTACCAGCAGATCGTCTCTGAGATCAAGCAGTATGCCGCTGGTGGTGACACCTGCGTCATCAGCACCCTGAATGGCGATACCAACGTCCCCTTCTTCAAGGAATATGCCGCCGCCGGTCTCACCGCTGAAACCTGCCCCGTCGTCAGCTTCTCCATCTCGGAGGATGAGTTTCGCGGCCTCCCTGCCAAACAATTGGTTGGGCAGCTCGGCTGCTGGACCTACTTCTAGTCCATCAAGTCCGACGCCAATGAAAAGTTCATCGCCGACTTCGACGCTTGGCTGGCGAAGAGCGACGTCCCCGGGATCGTCAAGGATGGCCGCGTCACCTGCTCTCCGATGGTGCTCAGCTACGTTGGTGTCTATCTCTGGAAAGCCGCTGTGGAAAAGGCTGGCACCTTCGAGGTGGAAAAGGTCATCGCTGAACTTGAAAAAGGCATCAGCTTCGAAGGTCCCGCCGGCACCGTCACCAGCCAGAAAAATCACCACGTCACCAAAAACGTTTTCATCGGTGAAACCAAGGCCAACGGCCAGTTCAAGATCCTCAAGTCCTACGATAACGTTTACGGCGAGCCCTTCCTGAAGGGCACCTTCAAGACCAAGTAATCTTTCGCCCTTCACCACCCATCCTCCTCTCACAGGAGATGGGCGGACCATATCTTGGGGCGGCCCGTCTGGTCGCGGGTCGCCCCTTTCTCCCACCTTGCACATATCCCGGATTCAATGTCCGCCCGTGGCATCAAAGCTGCGCTCCTGCCCATCGGTTCACTGACTTGCCTGCCATGAAAAAAGCCTGGTTATTCTGCCTCCTGGCCACTCTTCTCTCGAGTGCCCTTTCCTCGGCCCAAGAGGCCAAAAGCGCCCGCGCCATCATCGCCGAAGCCGTCGTCCTCACTGAAGACAGCGACGCCCAGGTCAAGCTCATCAACTCCCTCACTGGCATGAGCGACCCCGATCTCGAGCCCCTGCTCGATGCCTGGAAAGGCGGCTCCATCTACCTCGTCGAAGGGCCCGATGACAAATACATCGCCGTCACCCTCGCGGGTGATCCTGATGCCACCAAAAAAGAAACCGCCCTCCGCCTGGATACCAAAGAGCCTCTCAAAGATGCTCAAGGCGCAGTCATTCGCGTCTCACCCGCCCGCGCAGAAATTGCTGAGACCGACAGCAGCATCCGCCGCGCCATGAAGTCCCTCCTGGACCTCTCCAAACTCACCGCTCCCGAGGCCAAGGACCGCATGCTCGCCATCACCCAGATGGGCATGGAGCGCGACCTCGCCAAACTCCCCATTCTCGAACAACGC
>DMMK01000331.1 GCA_003453085.1 Verrucomicrobiales bacterium | reverse complement strand
CTATCAAAATGTGCTGGTGGATCAGGGGCTCGCCGCCGTCATGCCGCCAAAGGACAGGCGAGGGATGATGGAAAACGGCTTGTTCGATTCCTTGTTAGACCGGGAAAAGACGGCACGCCGCCAAAAGCCCGCCCCAGGTGCGTGGTCACTTTCGGAGGACTCCCCCCCATGAACCTGAGGCACCTTCTTTTCAGCAGCCTTCTGGCGCTCCCTGCTGCCGGACTGGCCCAGGTGTCCCTGCCTGTCAACTCAGCCCCCGTGGCAGCGAGCAGCGAGAGCTCGCGCCTCCGGCAGATGGAAACCATCTACCAGCTTCAGCTGCGCACCAAGCACATCCCGCTGCTGAGCAAATACATCACCGACCTGCAAAAACTCGCGGCCCAGGCGGATGATCCCAAGCCCTACCAGAGCGAGATCGAACGCATCCAGGGCATCATCACCAGCGGTGGTGTGGTGGACTTGGCCGCCGCCGTGCAGTCTCTCAAAACCCCGTCTGAAATGCCCGTCACCCAGCCCATGCCAGCGCTGGTGAAAAACACGCGTGCTTTCATTGCCCTCACACCGGCCCTGGCCCGCAGCATCACGCCCACTCCCAGCGGCAGCGCCAGCCCGGATGCCGCCGCCGTCGGCGAGATCGACTGGCGCATCGAATCCCTGCCCGCAGGCACCTATGACATTGTGCTGAACTACGCCTGCCCCGTTCTCACCCAGCCCATGACCATCCAGGTCTCCCTGGCGGGTCAAAAGGCAGAGGCATCCGTAGATGCCAGCAAAATGACGGCCAGCGCCACCACCTATGGGGTGATGCGCCTGGGCCAGATCACCCTCACCACCGAGGCCAAAGGAGAGGTCCTGCGCCTCAGCGCGGGAATCCGGGGCAGCAGCGAGCTGCTGGTGCGGCAACTGGTCATCGCCCGTGCGCGTGCGGCTGCGGTGAACTGAATCACAGATCCACCAGCTGACGCAGTCGGGTGAACAGCAGGCTGCATCGCACCGCGCTTTCCGACACGCCGGTCAGCCTGGAGATGGCATTGCGGTAAAGCGCGATCTGGGGCCCATACCCGGCCAGCTTTTCCTGCAAGGAAGTTTCGCCGGAGACCTCATCCGTCTTGAAGTCCACCACCCAGGCCGAAACATAACGCCCCTGAGCATCACGGTTCAAGACCACACGGTCAAAGGTTCCGGAAATCCATTCCCCCTTCAGCACCAGGTCAAAGGAACGTTCACGCCAGACCTGAGCCAGCGGACCTGGACGGGCAAAGGCCGCCGCACAGGCTTCCGCCTGGAGGACCCCGCGCACCATCGTCAGGGCAGCGGCCACAGGCCCTTCTGTGGCCTGAAGATCCTCAGCCGTGATCAGACCTTTCGCCAGCCAGTGTGGCTCCACTTCATCCATGGCAGGCGTCCATTCCACCTCGGCCAGCAGTTCATGAACAAGGGTGCCGAGACGGCGGCCCGGCTCCCGACCTTCCCCAAAGAGGATCCTGCCTTTGACCTTGAAGCTTTCCTCACCGGAAGGAGTACGGCGACGAGGCAGAGGCTGCGTCTCCCGCAGAAGTTCCCCCAGCGGAGCATGCAGCAGCACCGGCACTGGCACGGGCTCCGGCACATAAGGATGCGCCTTGAACCAGTCCGCCTGCCCCGTTTCCCACTCGATGATGCCCGTGTTATTTTCCTCCGCCAGAGGTCGGCTACCATCCCGCCCCAGGGTCATGCGCAGGAGGCGGGATTCCTTGATCGCCTTGCCTGTGGCAGGCTCGGTTTCCGTGACAAAATAGAGACCGCGTTTGGCACGCGTCATCGCCACATAGAGACGGCACAGGGACTCAAAGGCGGTGCGGCGGCGGCTCTCCTTCAGTTCCGCGCTGAGGGTCGCATCCAATTGGCAGAACACCTTTTGCGGAGTTTCCAAGACCCAGCGAACGCCACCTTCCTGACGGCTGATTAGCAGTTCCTCCCGCATCGCCTGATCCATGGCCTTGCCGCTCAGGCTGGGCAGGATGACCACATCAAACTCCAGCCCTTTGGAGGCATGCACGGTCATCACCTGGACCGCCGCCGCAGCACCACGCGTGCGCAACAGGTACTCACGGGCAAACTCGATGAAAGCATCCAGGTCACGGCTGCCCGAGGCATCGAACTCAGCCGCAATATCCGCCATCTGCCCCAGGCGTTTGATGTGGAAGGCATCCATCTGCGGCAGCACCTGCCAGAGATGAGGCGTCCAGGCTTCCAAAAATGCCGCAAAGCCCCTTTCAAAAACCAGGCTCTGCACCTTGGCCACCGTGAGGTGCCAGGAGTCTTCAGCGGTTTCAATTCGCGACCACAAAGGGGTCATGCGCAAATGCTCCAGGGCCTGCTTGTCCCCCGGATGGGCCGCCAGAGTCAGCAGCGACAGCAGGGCCAAGTTTGGGGCATTGTCCGTGCAGGGATGCTGATCCGATTCGCAGACAATCTCCATGCCTGTGGTCGCGCGGAGTTCTTCCGTCATTTCGCGGGCCTCCTTGTTTGACCTCACGAGAATGGCACAGGTGAGTCCACGTTGCAGCGGCTGCACCTGTTTCAAAAGCTCAGCCGTGAGATGGGTGGTGGGGTTTTCCACATCCAGCTCAGGCGTGGGCGAAATCAGCGCCGCGTATCCCGTGAGCCGCGTCTGAGCCGCCGTATGCGGTTCAAAGGCGAATCCTTTCAAGGCTCCCTCAGGCAGCAGCTCCTCCAAAGTGACACGGTTCCCAAACACCGCATTCACCGTATCCAGCACCGGCTGGGCACTGCGGAAGGACTGGCTGAGGCGGTCCCTGTGCAAACCACGCGCACCACTGGCCGGATAGGCCCGCAGAATGTCATCAAAGAGGTCCGGCTCCGCCTGCCGCCAGAGATAAATCGACTGCTTGGGATCCCCCACGGAGAAAAAGCTGCGCTCCCCGCTGTCATCCTGGATCACTTCATCCACCAGACCGCCGATGACCCTCCACTGCACACGGCTGGTGTCCTGAAACTCATCCAGCAGCCAGTGCTGGTGCCGGCCGTCCAGACGGAACCAAAGGTCCCCTTCCCCCGTGCCCCAGGGGGACTCCTGCTCGGCAGCCTTGGAGAGCAGCCGCTGCACATCGGCGAAGGAAAGACGGCCCCGGGAGCGCACCTTCTGCGCATACTCTTCAGCCAGCAGCACAATCACGGCGGCCAGCCCGCGCGTGCGTTCCGCCCGCACCAAAAATTCGCGAGCCAAAAGGGTGCGCACCAGTTTCACCAAGGCCTTGGCCGCAGCCCCTTTGATCGGAGTTTTCTTCCGCATCCACATCAGTTCCGCATCTCCCGCCAGCAGGTCCGCCCATTTTTCCTGGGCTTTCTCCAGCAGCTCTTTGGTCCGCTTGGGCAATGACATGCCAGGGACCGTTTCCAAAACCGCCGCCAGTGTTTCCTCCAGCAAATCCGCGCCGGCATCCGACAGAGGCACAAAGGTGGAACGGACCTCGGCGATGGCATCGGCCAGCGGTGTGGCCTCCGGGCGTTCCGTCCAGATCGCCCGCATGTCTCCCCAGCCACGGTAGTCGGGCGCACCGGGCACGGCTCCGGCAGGCTGGCTCATGCGGCTGTCCTCCCACAGGCTCAGCCCATCGGCCAGCCAGTCTTGCAGCGTGCTGTCCACCGTCTTTTCCTCAGCCCCAAAGGTGGCCTGCTTATACGCCTCCATCAGCACCTGCTGGGCGGCCCCATTGTCCTCTTGATAAAGCCGTTCCAGCAGTCCGCCCAAAGCCTCGCGGCGAGCTTGGCCCGTCTCATCCTCATCCATCACCCTGGCTCCTGCGGGCAGGCCGAGTTCCATGGGGAAACAGGCCGCCACATTGGCAAAAAAGCTGTCCATGGTGCCCAGACGCAGACGGTGCATGCGGCGGATCACCCGGCGCAGCAGTTGACCATAGTCCTGGGATGCATCCACCGCAGGCTGGCTGCCTTCAAAAAAGGCGGCCGCCCGTTCTGGATGCTCGGCCATCTCCGCCAGCCTTTGCAG
>DMMK01000156.1 GCA_003453085.1 Verrucomicrobiales bacterium | reverse complement strand
GCGGGCGCCACGGCGGTGTACCTGATCGAAGAACCCATGGCTGCGGCCATCGGTGTGGGTCTGCCGGTGCAGGAAGCTGCGGGCAACATGATCGTCGACATCGGCGGCGGTACCACGGAGGTGGCGATCATCTCGCTCTCCGGCATCGTTTACAGCCGCAGCGTGCGCGTGGCCGGCGATGAACTCGACGAAGCGATCATCAATTACATGAAGCGTGCCTACAATCTCATGATTGGCGAGCGCACTGCGGAAGAAATCAAGCTGCGCATCGGCTCCGCCTTCCCGCTGGGCAAGGAAACGACCATGGAAGTCAAAGGACGCGACATGGTGGCAGGCCTGCCGAAGACCATCACCATCACGAGCCAGGAAGTCCGCGAAGCCATGCTGGAGCCGCTTAATGCGATCATCGACGCTGTGCGCACCACTTTGGAACGCTGCCCGCCGGAACTCTCCGCCGACTTGGTGGACCGCGGCATCATGCTTGCCGGTGGCGGCGCTCTGCTGCGCGGCCTCGACAAATTGCTGCAGGAAGAAACAGCGCTCCCGGTGCATGTGGCGGAAGATCCGCTCAGCGCCGTCGGCGAAGGCACCGGACGGGTGCTCAGCGAGCTTGAGTTCCTGCGCAAAGTGAGCACGACCGAAGTCTGATGACCATTTCGCGCTGCACTGTGTCCGCTTGAAAGCATCCGCCGAAAAGCACCGCACCCAGCCCGGAGGAAAGGCCAATCATGAAAAAGCTCAACATCCTCGCGCTTCTGATCTTCGTGGCAGGGCTGGTTGCCGTGTTCACCTTTGACACTGCGACCACCCGGCAGATCCAGTCTCGTGTCATGAGTCTGCTGTCTCCATTCATCCACAGCAGTGCGGCTATGGAGCAGGCGGCCGAGTCTGCCGTGGCTCCGCAGATCAATCCGGTCCAAATGAAACGGGAAAATGATGAGCAGCGCGTCCAGTTGGAGCGGCTGCGCATCATCCAGCAGAAGTACAATCAGATCATCGAGGAGAACGCCAAGCTGCGTCAGCTTATCGAGTTCAAGCAGTCGGCTCCTTTTAAGATGACGGCGGCCAAGGTGATCCGCCGCAGCTCCAGCACCTGGTGGAACAGTTTGATCATCGACAAGGGTTCACTCGATGGCATCGGCACGGACAGTCCGGTGATCACATCCGTCGGTCTGGTGGGGAAGACCTCCACGCTGGCCCCGCACATGGCCAAGGTGATTTTGCTCACGGATGAGATGTGTCGTGTGTCGGCCAAAATCGAAGGAACGCTGGAGCAGGGCATCCTGGGAGGCGAACGTGCCGCGCTGGAGGTGCGCCCTGAGCTGCATCTGCGTTTCCTCCATCGCAACTCGAACATCATTGCCGGTGCGGGGGTTTACTCCTCCGGTGAAGGCGGGGTGTTTCCTGCGGATCTGCTGCTGGGCCGTGTGAAGCGTTTTGAAAACCGTGAGATTTCCGGAGAGGCCGTCATCGAACCCGCCGTTGATTTCTCGACCTTGGATTATGTCTTTGTGATTGAAATGCAGGTGGCCGAGCCCACACCGGAACCTGCAGCGACACCGGCACGCGCCAAGCCCTGAGCCGCCATGTTGTTTCACCCGATCTCCATCATTCTTCTCCTGCTCACCTTCATGGTGCAGGAGTTCATTCCCGGGATACCAATGGCGCAGTATGCCACCCTGTTTCTGCCACCGGTCTTTTTCTTTGCGGCGTCGGTGGCCGTGCCTTTTCCGGTCATGCTCATGCTGGCCTTTGTCACTGGCTTCCTGTGGGATGCGCGCTATGTGCCCGGCGTCTTTGAGCCCGTGGGCAAGACCGCCCACTCTCTGATCAGCGGCAATGGAAACCTGCCAGAACTGGACATGGCCGGAGGCGGCTTTGGATTCGGCCTATCCATCTTGCTGTTTGGTTTGTTAGGCATTTTTTTGCAAGGCGTGCGGCCTTTGTTCAAACGTGGCCGTTTGGAACTGCCCGTGCTGCTCGTGGGCTTCACCACCTTCGCTTGGCTGCTCAGCGAGTACATGGTGATGACTTTCCTGCGGGGCAGTCTGCATTTCCCCCCCATGGTCTGGACCAAGATGGTCACGGACACGCTGCTGGCCATGCTGGCCTCGCCGCTCATCTTCCTTTTCCTGTATTCCCTGGCGGGTTTGTCACGTTACGAGATCAAATACGAAGGACTGAGGTACTCATTCGATGGTCGTTAAATATCGCTTCCGCCTTTACTTGCTCACCCTCGCCATGCTGGGTGGGTTTGGCATCCTTACCTACCGCCTCTGGACGCTGCAAATCGTCCGTCATGAGGAGTTCGTTAACAAGGTGCCGGAGGCCCGCCAGCAGCGTGCCCGTGTCCCTGGGGTGCGTGGTGAGATCAAGGACCGCAACGGCATCGTGCTGGCCACAAACAAGGCCACCTTTGAAGTGCAGGTGAACCTGCGCGAGGTTTACGAGGAGTACGTGCGCCAGTGCAAAGTGAAGAAGGTGGACATCCCCACTGTGCCTTTTGAGTACATGGACAACGGCCTGCCCCGTAAAAAGCTGGAACCCGATATCGTGCGGATGTTTCAGGAGCTCATCATCGGCCGTCTGAATGAGATGGGACTGGCGGTGGAGTTCAATGCGGAAAAGGACCTGCGGACGCATTACCGCAGCTTTGGCGGCGTCATCCCTTGGGTCTATCGGGACAGTCTCACCTTTTCCGAATTCAGCCGCTTTGCTGAGCACAACCTCGGCCTGCCCGGCGTGACTGTGGCCGAACGCGGCAGCCGCGTGTATCCATTCGGCTCCATGGCTTGTCATATTCTTGGTTATGTCAGCCTGCCGGATGATCAGCGTGTCTCCGTGGAAGAGCGCAAAGGCTGGGACTATTACATGCCGGATGACTTTGGCGTCGCTGGGGTGGAAAAGAGCTTCGATAAACATCTGCGCGGCAAGCCCGGCGTGCGCACCATGCAGGTCAATGAGCGCGGTCGTCTGGTCGGAGAAGTCAGCTTCGATGCACCCCGCAAAGGCAATGATGTGCATTTGACGCTGGATGCACGCATCCAGTACATCGCTGAAAAAGCCCTTCGGGATGGCAAGATCGGCCGCGGTTCCGTGGTCGTCATCCAGCCGCAGACCGGGGAGGTGATGGCCATGGCTTCCGTGCCCAGCTATGATACTAACAGCTTCATCCCTAGCATCCGCCAGGCCGACTGGGATGTGCTGATGGACAACCGCACGGTGCCTCTGATGAACCGCGCCACCCGGCCCTTCGCACCAGGCTCCACTTACAAGGTGCCCATCGCCCTTGCAGGCTGTCTGGCCAACATCCAGGGCCGCAGTTTTAACTGTAGCGGCAGCGTCACTTACGGCAGCAAGGCCATGCAGTGCTGGATCCAGCGCCAGAGCGGCGGCTCCCACGGCTCCCTGGGCCTCAGCGATGCGCTGATGCGCTCCTGCAACTGCTTCTTCTATCAGTATGGCAACACGGCCGGGATCGATAACATCACCAAAGTTGGCAAGCTGCTGGGCCTGGGTGAACGCACCGGCATTGAACTGGATGAAGATGAGGCCGGCATCCTGCCGAACCCCAACTGGCTGCGCCTGAACAGCCCGCAGGAACGCTGGAGCAACGGCTACACCGCCAACACTTCCATCGGTCAGGGCTCTGTGCTGGCCTCACCCCTGCAGATGGCCTCCGTCACGGCTGCTGTGGCCTCAGGGAAATCCTTCAAGCCACATCTTCTCTATCGCGTCATGGATGGCGAGGAGATGGTTATGGATCACAAACCTGTGCTGCGGGCAGATCTCGCCCAGCACTTCGATCCCAAGTCTCTGGAGCTCGTGCGCAAAGGCATGTGGAAAGTGGTCAACGATGCAGGTGGCACCGCCAAAGGCGCACGGATTCCTGGCGTGGAGGTGGCGGGCAAAACAGGCACCGCCCAAAACTGGCGGCGCAATGAGAAGAATGTCCGCGTCGTGGATAACCACACGCTTTTCATCAGCTTTGCCCCCTATGTGAATGCCAAGTACGCCGTTTGCATCCTGGTGCAGGGCGGCAAGTCGGGCGGCGGTTGTGCCGCCCCGGTTGCCCATCGGGTGCTGGAGCAGGCGCTCGCGCTCGAAAATGGATATCAGGTCACTCCCGCGCCTCTGGCTGCGGTGGAAGGCAATTTCAACGCCATCGAGTCCGTCACTTACGAGGACCTCGGCGTCCCGGTTGTGGCAGCGGCCGATGAGGATGGCGACACCGGCACCAATGAGCCGGCCAATGAATCTACTGACGAAGCGCCGCGCATCCGCAGCGCCCCTAAAATTCGCAGGGAGGCCGACCGTGAAGGGTCGTCCGGTGTCAACTCCAACCGTGCGGTCCCGAAAGCTGAGCCTGTCCGCAGAGCTCCGCTGTTCAACCGTGGAGGCAACACCGACGAACCTTCAACACCACCAGCCCCAGGTGGTTTTTTACGGCGGATCTTTCGTTAGTACCTTGCCTGTTTTTTTACCCCTAACCTTACCTATTTTTATGCCCCTTGGAATCGTGAAACGCATCAAAGAGTTCATCACCGGAAAAAAAGATCTCAAAAGCGGAACCCGCTTGGTGATCAACTGTGAGAAACTGGAAAACCGTGTGGCCTTGCTGGACAACGGAGTCCTGGAAGAGTACACCATCGAGCGAGTGGGGACGAGCACCATTGTGGGCTCCATTTTCAAAGGCCGGGTGAAAAACATCGAGCAGGGTCTCAAGGCCATGTTCATTGACATCGGCCTCGACAAAAATGCCTTCCTGCATTTCTGGGATGCCATCCCAGAAGCCCTTTCCAATCAAGGCATGGAAGAAGTGACCCGTGGCGGTGCGCAGAAGAAACGCAAGCGCATCGAGGCCAAGGACATTCCCGATCTCTACCCGGTGGGTTCGGAAATCATGGTGCAGGTCACCAAAGGTCCCATTGGCAACAAGGGCCCCCGTGTCACCACCAATGTCTCCCTGGCGGGTCGCCTGCTGGTGCTCATGCCGCAGAACGACCAGTTCGGCATCTCCCGCAAGGTGGAAGATCCAAAGGAGCGCGCCCGCCTGCGCAAAATCATCGAGAAGGTGAACCTGCCCGAAGGCATGGGCCTGATCATGCGCACCGAAGCCTCCGGCAAACGTGCCCGCCACATCATTCGCGACCTCAGCCTCCTCATTGAGCAGTGGAACGACATCGTCGCCAAACGCGATGGACAGAAAGCCCCCGTGTGCTGCTTCCAGGAGCCTGAGCTCATCGAGCGCACCGTGCGTGATTTCCTCACCGAAGAGATTGACGAAGTGGCCTGCGATGACCTCGCCACCGTCGAGCGCATGCAGAAGATGGCGGCCCAGATTTCCCGTCGGGCCAAGAGCCGCATCACCTACTATCAGGGGCAGACAGCCTTGTTTGAGCACTACGGCATTCAGAAGCAGATTGATAACGCCTTCTACCGTCAGGTCTGGCTGCCTTGCGGTGGCTACATCGTCATTGATCAGACCGAGGCCCTGGTCTCGATCGACGTGAACACCGGCCGCAACAAAGGCGCAAAGGATCAGGACAAACTGCTGCTCGATACCAACATGGAAGCAGCCCAGGAGGTGGCCCGCCAACTGCGCCTGCGCAACATGGGCGGCCTCATCGTGGTGGACTTCATTGACATGAAGCATCGCAAGGATCAGCAGTCCGTTTACAAGGCCATGATGGATCACCTCAAGCGTGACAAGGCCAAGACCCAGGTCCTGCCGATCAGCCAGTTTGGCCTCATGGAAATGACCCGTCAGCGCCTGCACGAAAGCCTCAGCAGCGCCCTTTATGAACCCTGCCCGTATTGCAAGGGCCATGGCCAGGTGAAAACCACCATGACCATGAGTGTGGAGCTTCAGCGTCGCCTCAGCGCCATCCTGGGCCGTGGCAAAGAGGATCAGAAAAGTCTCCTGGTGGTCGTCCACCCGG
>DMMK01000633.1 GCA_003453085.1 Verrucomicrobiales bacterium | reverse complement strand
CACCAAGTAGTTGCTGGCATCATAGGTGAAGACGCGGTCTCCCAGCCTGCCATGCTTGTGTCCCTGGGCGACGATGACGATGCTCGGCTCATACGAAACGGGCGCGCTGGGATAGGTCTCCGTCGAATGCATGAGGCGCACCTCAGGCAGATTGGATGCACCAAATCCTTCTTCCTTCACCAGTCCCTGAAGCACAGCGGCCAGGGGGCTTTGATTGGCTAGAGCGACCAATGGATTTTTCCTTTTCATCGGCAGCATCAGGCAACCTTTCAGCCCCTTTTTCCACCAAATTCACCTTCATTCAGAGAATCAGGCAAGTTTCTCGGATGAACGTGCCTTGTTTTTCGAGGGGGCAATGAGGCAAGGTCAACCCAGTTCCAAATCACCTGAACGGGACACCGCACACTCACCCTTCACAGCACAAACTTATGAATGGCCTGAATCAAAAAATCGCCCTCGTCACCGGCGGCAGTCGTGGCCTGGGCCGCAACATCGCCCTCCAGCTCGCACGCAGCGGAGCCGACATCATCCTCACCTACCGCAACCGTCAAAGCGAAGCCGAGGCAGTTGTTGCTGAACTCGAGGCGTTAGGCCGCAAGGCAGCCGCCATCCCGCTGGAGGTGGGGGATACAAAGGGCTTTGCACACTTTACCACAGCTCTTCAGCAAACGCTTGCCGACCGGTGGCAGACCTCCCATTTCCACTTCCTGGTGAACAATGCAGGCATTGATTCCAGGGCCCCCTTTGCCGAAACCACCGAGGAAGACTTCGACGCGCTCTTCAACATCCACCTCAAGGGCGTGTACTTCCTCACGCAGAAGCTGCTGCCCGTCCTCGCCGATGGCGGGGCCATCGTCAATCTCTCCACCGGCCTGGCCCGTTTCAGCGTTCCTGGTTATTCCGCCTATGCGGCGATGAAAGGCGGCATCGAGGTCTTCACCCGTTACCTCGCTAAGGAGCTGGGCCCGCGCCGCATCCGCTCCAATGTGGTCGCCCCTGGCGTCATCGAAACCGACTTCACCCAGGAGGCGCTGGGACACCCCGGCACGAAGGACTTCCTTGCCTCCCAGATCGCCCTCGGCCGCATCGGCATGCCGGACGACATCGGCGGCGTGGTCGCCTTCCTCTGTTCCGAAGAAGGTCGCTGGGTGAATGCCCAGCGCCTGGAAGCCTCCGGCGGCATGTTTTTGTAATTCACCCCCTAACTAACAGTCATTCAACACCCATCATTAAGACCATCATGAACACATCCAAAGTCATCCTCATCACCGGCGCCAGCAGCGGCATCGGCGAAGCCACCGCCCGTCACCTAGCCTCCCTCGGCCACCGCGTCGTCCTCGGTGCACGCCGCACCGATCGCCTGGAAAAACTCGCCCAGGAAATCCGCCATGCAGGCGGCGCTGCCGAATACCGCGCCCTCGACGTGACCAGCCTCGAAGACATGCAGGCCTTTGCTGCCTATGCCGAAGAAAAATTCGGTCCGCCCGATGTCATCATCAACAACGCCGGTGTCATGCCCCTCTCCCCGCTCCATGAGCTGAAGGTGGAGGAATGGAACCGCATGATTGACGTGAACATCCGCGGCGTGCTCCATGGCATCGCCGCTGTGCTGCCCGGCATGCAGGCGAGAAAGCGCGGCCACGTCATCAATCTCTCCTCCATCGGCGGACACCAGGTGTGGGCCACCTGTGCGGTTTACTGCGGCACCAAGTATGCCGTGCGCGCCATCTCCGAAGGGCTGCGCCTGGAAAACAAGGACGTGCGCGTGACCATCATCTCCCCCGGTGTGGTCGAGTCTGAACTCGCCGATACCATCTCCGACCCTAGCACCCGCGAGGCCATGGCCGAGTTCCGCCAGATCGCCCTCAAGCCCGATGCCATTGCCCGCGCCATCGGTTACGTCATTGACCAGCCTGCCGACGCGGATGTGAACGAAATGATCATCCGCCCCACCGCAGGCGCGCAGTGATCTGACTCCAAAGCGGCCCCTTCCTGCGAATCGTCGCCAGGGGGGGGCCGTCGCATTTCCTCAAATCCAGCCTTGCTTTAACAATCCTGGTTAGGCAAAAATACGCACCCTAACCATGAAAGCGATTTTCACCCTGCTCCTCGTGGGAGCACTACTGCCCAGCCTCGCCTCGGCAGCCACCGCGCCCCGCAGCCAGGCCCCCGGCCTGCTCATTCAGGAGTACCCACGCCAGGCGGCACAGGCGAATGACCAGACCCAGTTTCACCTCGCCCCTGAGGACTTTGGCCCACCCATCGGTCAGCCGGAGATCGCCAAATCCCTCTACCCCTGGAAGTGGAACACGGAGCGCAACGCCATCGCCAGCGGCTTTCTGGAAATCACCCAGGATGGCGACTACGCCTTTTCCTCCCGCAGCTTCTACGACCGCAATACACTCCTCATCAATGACCGCATTGTTTGCAGCTTTCGCGATGGCGACAGCGCCGTCACCACCATCCCGCTGAAAAAGGGCCGGGTGAAATTCACCTCCATCGGCGTGGTGGAATCGCGCGGCGGCAGCGAAGGCATCCACATCCAGTGGAAACCCCCGGGCCAGGCCGAAATGAGCCCCATCCCGCCGGACCTACTGAGCCACACCGAGACAGAGGCCAGCCGCATCGCCGCCACCCCGCCCGCCCGACTGCGGGCCGCCGAACTCATCACCGCCACCAATGACTACATCGTCGAGGCTTATCTCAATGGTCAAAAGATCCACGATTCCAAACGCAGCCTCCTGCACGAACACTTCGGCGCCACGGTGGAGCGCATCGCCGTGGACATCCGTCCTGGCGACTGGCTAGTCTTCCAGGTCGTGCACAACCGCCTGCGCTGGGAGGGCTCGCGCTACTTTGCCGTCGCTGGCCTGCTGGCGCCGGACCGCTACGGTTTTGTCTCCGATCCCGCCTCACCGGAGTGGAGTGTCTGCGATGATCCCGCCCAGGCCCAGACTTTCATCCGCCAGAAAAACAGCGGCACTTCCCAGCGAGCCAGCAGCATCGCCAAACC
>DMMK01000632.1 GCA_003453085.1 Verrucomicrobiales bacterium | reverse complement strand
CGGTGGCATGCATCACCACGATTTCGCGGTCCTCTTTCCACCGGCCCATGACCCAGGCTAAAAAGGAGCGCATGAGGCCAAAGCGGGTCTGATGTTTCGAGATGTAAACCGTGAAGTAACCGGCATCCAGACTGCGGCGTTTGGGGATGATGCCGAAGATGTCCTCGTAGTCGTTATTCGCCAGCAGGGCGATGCGGGTGCGGTGGCGCTCGATGCGGTCCCCTTCCTGAAGGCAAAGGTGCAATGGCGGATACGTGGCCGCACTGCGCAGGGCATCCCACATGGTTCGGAGCGACTTCACAATCCAGCTCCCATGATACTCCGGCCGCCCCATGACCAACGCCGGATAAAAGCCCAGCACCACCACGCACATGTAGAGATTTCCCGCCACATCCAGCAGGTCCATCTTGCCCTCTGGGGCGGTCACCAGGGCACGGGCAGCCTCCTTCCAGTCCAGCGGCATGCCCACATCCCGCGCAGCCAGATTGAAGGTGCCCAGGGGCAGGATGCCCAATGGCTTGTCATGCCCTGCAAAGACAGTCGCCGCCGTGGCCACTGTGCCATCGCCACCACCTACGATCACGGCATCTGCCCCGCCATCGCGGGCTTTTTCCAGGGCCTTGCGCACTTCTTTCCCAGGCACCTGCTGGATCTCCACAGTGCAGCCCAGTTCTTCAAAGACCTCCTTCAGCCCTGCCTCCACCACATCCGGCCCCAAGGTGCAAAGGGTGCCGGATTCACGATTGAGAATGACGCAGAGATTCCGGCGATGATCGGGATTCATGAGGGGAGAATACGCGGCTACAGCACGTAGGTCGCGAGGAATAATCGCAACCACCCGCCTAACCACGTGCCCCTAACCTCAGGCTACCGGCAAAAAATCACCGGCTGAGCTCCAGCATGCGCAGGATCGGCTTTTCCGCCCGTGCACGGATGTCTTCAGGCATGTTCACCTGGGGGGTGAGATCACGCAGGGAGTCATGCAGCTTTTGCAGGGTATTCATCTTCATGTAGCGGCAGTCAGCACAGGCGCAGTGGCCGGTAGGCCCCGGGATGAACCGTTTGTCCGGCACCTCGCGCTCCAGGCGATGCAGCATGCCGCTTTCCGTCACGATGATGAAGGTGCTGGCTTCGCTGGCCTGGCAGTAGTGCACCATCTTCTCGGTCGAGCAGACCACATCCGCCAGCACGCGCACGGCATACGTACACTCCGGGTGCGCCACCACGGCTGCGTCTGGATACTCGTCCTTGATCGCCTGGATGCTGTCGCGGGTAAACTCCACATGCACATAGCAGGCGCCTTTCCAGAGGTCCATCTTGCGGCCCGTCTGCTCCATCACCCAGCTACCCAGGTTTTGGTCCGGCACAAACAGGATCGGGCGATCCTGCGGCGCAGCATTGACGATCTTCACGGCATTGCCGCTGGTGCAGATGCAGTCGCTCAGCGCCTTCACATGCGCGCTGCAATTGATGTAAGCGATGACGTAGTAATTCTTCTCCGCATTCGCTTTCAAAAAAGCCTCCAACTGCGGCCCGGGGCAGCTTTGCTCCAGTGAGCAGCCCGCATCGGCATCCGGCAGGATCACGGTCTTCGTCGGGTTCACGATCTTCGCCGTCTCCGCCATGAAATGCACCCCGCAAAAGGCGATCACATCCGCATCCGTTTCCTTCGCGTGGTAGGCCAGCCCAAGGGAGTCCCCGACAAAATCGGCGATCTCCTGAATCTCTTTGGACTGATAGTTGTGAGCCAGAATGACAGCATTCCGCTCCTTCTTGAGGCGGAGGATTTCAGAAACCAGGGTGGGGGTGGCGACAGCGACCATACCCATGATATAGCGGAGACTGCCCCAGGCTCAAGGAAGAACCTGTCTCATCAAGGGGGCGGATGTCATCCCCAGCAAAACCCTTTGAGGAATTTCAACGGCGGCGGCGGATGCCGAAACTGCCGAGGAGGGCCAGGCTGATGAGCATGGCGCGGGAGGGTTCGGGAACGACGATGATGAGGCCGTGGTCGGTGAAGAGATCGTAGTTCCAGGACCACGCGGGATTGAGCAGGCTGACATCGGGCAGATCGAAGATCTGTGCGGTAGTGAGGCCGCTGATGGAGAGACTGGCGAAATCCAGCAGGTGAAAGGCATCGCCATAGGAAATGATGGAATCACCCACAGGGCTGTACTGGATGGTGCCCGCCGAGGTTACGGTGAGAGCTCCTGTGAGGTTGAGGTAGTCGTGAGAATCCACATTCCCCAGCTCACTGGCAAAGACGGTGGGCACATTGGCCAAGGGAGTAGTGCCGATGTTAAAGGTAGGTCCTGCGACCTGTAGAATGAGACTGGAGCCACTGCCCAAAGTGACATCTCCGGTGACGCTCAAAGTGCCGATCTGACTGGCAAAGGAGGGAGAGGTGAAACCGGAGCCGGGCTCCAGTTTGCCCCCCGTGAGAACGGAGACCTGGCCAGTGATGAGGCCCGTCCCACCCAGTCGTGCGCCGTTTTGCACCTCGGCACCAGAGAAGAATTCGGCGGTATTGACCAAGAGTGTGCCGCGCTGGATTTCGGCGATGCCGGCGCTGGCAGTTCCTGTGGCCGCCTGGCCGACACGCCCCTCGACATCGATGATCACCGTGCCTGTGGGCGTGGCTTCATAAAAGTTCAGGGCTCCCCCCGAGGTCGCGGCATTCACCACGCGATTCACAAACCACCCCTGCTGGCCCGCGACGAGCACATTCCCTGCGAAACGAGCACTGCCGCCCGCTTCGGAAACGAGGTTCAGCGCGCGATAATCATTTTCAGCGGCATTGATGTTGCCTGTCAGAGTGGCATCGAAACTGGTGCCTTGGTGATTGATCTGGCCGATGCTGATGATGTCTCGCGCAGGCGTGGCTGCCGTGCTTTCACCATCGGCAATTTCGATGGGAGCATTGAAGGTTAGGTTCCCTCGGAGGAGGAAGGCCGAATTGTTATTCAGCGCGGCCGTGGTGGCGGTGACTTCCTGGTTCAGGTACACGCTTTTCACATTCTCCCAGGCCACACCGGATGCATTGCCCGCAGCCACGACGATCTCCGTATCCAGTCGTGCATAGACCTGCCCACCGAAGGTCATGCTGTCCCCGGCAAAGACGAACTGTTGATTGCGCTGGCCGATGAGCCACATGGCGCGCTGGGTGGCCGTGTGGGTGGCACTGCCAGAGATGTCGCCCGTGAAGACGAGCTGCCGCTGGATGGTGCCCGCGTTCAGCAGCACATTCCGGGCAGTGGCCGCGGGCAAACTAAAGTCATAGGGGATGGTCGAGCCATGGGTGATGTCTGCCGAGGTCATGTCCCAGGTGATGCTGGCCACAGATCCGAAGGTGATGAGCTTATTTGGCGCGCCCAGGCTGTCCGCATACCGTTGCAAAAGGTAGCCGCCCTGCATGTCAATATCGCCCGTAAAGGTGTTGTGATTGCGAAAGGCGATGTGGCCGGCATTGGAGCCTGAATTGCTGTTGATGGTCAGCTTGCCACTGCCGCTGATCACGCCATCCAGGAAGATGCGCCGAAAGCGGCTGTTGCTGGGGGCCGTCACGCTGCCGATGCCGCCTGTGCGGGTGAAGGTGAGGTCGTCCGCGATCTCGATGTCTGCACCTAACAAAAAGCTTCGAGGCGTGTTATCGGCGGGCGAGGTCGGTTCGTTGTCCAGCAGCATCGCGATGTTCAGGGTGGGCAGGATGGAACCATTGGCCGCGAAGACCAGCTTGGAGCCGACGACGCCGGCGTTCATGAGACTTTTTTCGGTGACGCCGTAGTTCAGCTTTTCGATGGTGAGCTGGTTCACGTAATAGGTGCCATCGAGGGTCAATACATCTCCGTTGGCGTCATTAGCGCCAAAGGTGACGTTCGAGGGCGCTAGCAAAGTGCTGCTGGGCACACCGGCGGTCCAGTTCGCGGGATTGGCCCAGGAATTGTC
>DMMK01000444.1 GCA_003453085.1 Verrucomicrobiales bacterium | reverse complement strand
CCCTCAACAGCTCGTCACCCGGGCCCGCAAAAAGGCCGACCTCTGGGGTTATGCCGATGAACCCTACGAGGCCCTGCTGGAAACCTATGAGCGCGGGGTACGCACCGTCGAGGTGGCCGCCCTTTTCGCCAAGCTGAAGCCCGAGCTCACCCAGATCGCTCGTCAGGCCGTGGAGAAGAGCGCTTCTGTGAAGCCTAACCTTTTGCGTGGTCATTACTCCATTGAGAAGCAGCAGCTTCTCAATGCCGAAGTGGCCGCCAGTCTGGGCTTTGATTTTGAGGCGGGTCGAATCGACACCACCGCCCATCCTTTCTGCACCACTCTGGGGCCTGCGGACATCCGCCTGACCACGCGTTATGATGAGGCGGACTTCACCTCCTCCCTCTTCGGTGTCATGCATGAGGCCGGCCATGGCCTGTATGAGCAGGGCCTGCCCCAGGATGATTTCGGCCTGCCTTCTGGCCGCGCCTGTTCTCTGGGCATTCACGAATCTCAGAGCCGCCTGTGGGAAAACCACGTCGGCCGCTCCCGCAGCTTTTGGGAAAGGTGGTTGCCCCGCACCCAGGAGATTTTCCCGCACCTGAAAAAGATCAAACTGGAGACCTTTCTCCGCGCCATCAACCGCGCCCAATACTCCTTCATCCGTGTCGAGGCGGACCAGGCCACCTACGATCTCCACATCCTTCTGCGCTTCAGCATCGAGCGCCGCATCATCAGCGGTGAACTTGCCGTGAAGGACGTCCCTGCCGCCTGGAACGCTGAGTTCGAAAGTTTGTTCGGCATGGTCCCGCCTGATGATGCCCACGGCTGCCTTCAAGACATCCATTGGAGCATGGGCGGCCTCGGCTACTTCGCGACATACACCTTGGGAAATCTGAATGCGGCCCAGCTCTTTGGCACCGCCCGCAAACAGAAGAAAATCGCCACGGCCCTCGACAAGGCCGACTACGCCCCCCTCCTGGCGTGGCTTCGCGAAAAAGTCCACTCCCAGGGCGGCACCCCACTCCCCGGCGAGATCATGCTCCACGCCACTGGCAAGCCCACCGATGCCAAATGGCATCTCAAGCACCTGCGCGACCGCTTTGCGGAGTAGCGGGCACCGTCGAAGACTCTGGTGGCCGGAGTGTTGAGAGATCATGGTGCCGCCGCTCACCTTGGGGGCGCAGCCAGGGCTGCTCACTGTTTCATTGGACGGAAATGCCACTGGGCAAATTGCTGGTCCGCAGAAACTTCGGAAGGCGCTGAAAGGGTTGTTTTGACGGGTATGAAGGAGGTGTGGAAGGAAATTGGGGTTAATATTGAATAGGAGGGCAGGCTGGTGCGTCGGATAAGGTGATGAAACTGAAACTTTTTTCTCTGAATTTGGGCTCAGGTATCGCTGTCCTGCTGGCCGCGTTGGTCGTGGGTCAGCCGATGGCTTCGATGGCCGCCCGTGAGGATTCACGTCGCGACCGAGCCCCGAGCCAGGCACGTCCTTCCTCTCCCAGCCGCCCTGCGCCTTCCCGTGCGGCCCCTCCTGTCAGCCGGCCCCCGGCAGCACGTCCTTCGGCCCCTCGTCCGTCCGTTTCACGCCCTAGCACGCCGCAGCGGCCTCCGACCGTGACCCGTCCGAGCGTGCAGCGTCCGCCTTCGGTCACTCGGCCCAGCGTGACTCAGCGCCCTGCCACGGTGACGCGCCCCAAGACACCTTATGAAAAGGCCTATCCAGGGCGCAGCCCACAGCGGCCCTCCGTCACCACTCGCCCAAGTCCTGAGCGGCCTTCGGTGACCCGTCCTACCACCCCAAGCCGTCCGTCTGTAGTGACGCGCCCCACACCCAGCCGTCCTTCGGTCATTTCACGGCCCGATTCGCAAAGGCCACCTACTTCGGTGACCCGCCCTTCGGTGCGGCCCAGCACTCGCCCGCTGACACCCTATGAAAAGGCCTATCCAGGGCGTCGCCCAGGCGTGGTGGCAGCCGCTCATCACCGGCATTTCACGGACTCATCCCGCTTCGCGAGGATTGACCGTCATGTGGCCTACCGGTCCTATCCCCGCAGCCACTACCGTCTGTGCCACGGGCAGGGCTGGCGCGGTCTGGGCTGGTACTTCGGCCCGCCGAACATGTCCTACTATTATGAGACACCCGGTGTGTACTATTACAGCTCCCGCGATTATGCCCCTGCCAGCTATGTTAGCCTGACGTATTCGCCCACCAGCTCCCTGGACTACTCGGTGCAGGAAGCCCTGGCCAACCTAGGCTACTACGACGGCCCCCTGGACGGCGACATCGGTCCGATGTCCCGCCTGGCAATCGCGAACTTCCAGGCCGACAACGGTCTGGAACCCAACGGGATCATTGACGAAGTCCTGCTGGACTACCTGCAAATTCAGTAAGGTGCTTTGGCAATAGCCTGAGCTGATCTTTTAAATCACCCAGTCGTCTTCGGATGGCTGGGTGTTTTTGTTTGGCCAACTGCCTTTCTGTGAGTGTGCGGCGAAAGCTCTCACCTTAACAGGTCAAAGCCGCTTTGGGCCAGGGTTTCGCCGTTGATCTGGAGATCCACCGCATGGTGGCCGGGATGGTGGAGGCGGGTGGTGAAGTCCTGGATGGTCTGCTGCCTGCGGAGAGTGAGGGATTCACCAGGGGCGAGGGAGATCTCCTTCCATTTGAAGACTTTGGCGGAGGTGCTGCCGTTCTTTTTCACATAGTGCAGGGCGTAGTCCACAACGAGGCGCTGCGGGGTGGTGGCCTGGGATTCGATGCGGAGTTCCAGGCTGAGCTTTTGGCCTAACTGGATGTTCGCAGGGCTGGCGGCAAAGTGATGGATTTTCACCTTCGGTTTGCCGCTGGCACCGATGAGGGCGAGGGCACGGGGATCTCCCTTTTTGATGAGGGTGCGCAGGGCGTGGCGGGCGATCCAGGCGGTATGCGGGTTTTCCTGGAGAGGCCAGGTGTGAAGCAGATCCAGCACGAGGTCCGGATGGTCCTTGGTGATGTCGTTAAGGTGGTTGGCGACGGATTTGCGGACGTAGAGGCTGGGATCGGTGCGGAGGTTTTCCAGGATGGGGAGGACGGGCGTCGGATCGGCGATGAGGGGCTCCAGCCGGAAGGACCAGGGGAGGCGGGGGCGGCAGCCTTCGCTGGCTAGGCGGCGGACGTGGTCGTTTTCATCCCGCGACCACGTTTCCATGACGGCGAGCGTGCGCGAGAGATCACTCTTCAGGAAGTGACGGATGGCGAACTCCGAGGAGCCAAAGGGGGTGAAAAACTTGAGGGCCTCCAGGGAGAGATCGAAATGACGCTGACCATAGAGGGCAACGTAGTCAGGCAGGACGAGGCTGACAAAGCTGTGGCCTAGACGAGGGGCGAGCTGGCGGAGAATTTCCAGGGTGCGGGGG
>DMMK01000244.1 GCA_003453085.1 Verrucomicrobiales bacterium | reverse complement strand
GCTTGTTTCTGCCGCGTCAGAGTAACGCTAAGGAGCTGGTGCTGGGACGAAAAAGGAGATCGCGCCGGAGCTGCTCTCGCTGCTGACGGCTCCCCGGAGAGCGGGAAGGATGAAGTGGCCTTGGCCGATCAAGGTCGAATCTGCGACGGGGCCCTGGCGGAGGATGCCTGTGAAGGTGGCTTTGCGCGTGACGGGTTTCGTAGCGGGTGGAACCACGGGTTCTGCCACGGTGAATTCGCCCGTGAAGGCCCCGGTCGTGGGCTTGAGGGTCAGTTTGAAACCGGCGGTGTTGGGGGAAGGCAGCAGCACCGTGCCCGCTGCTTTCAGGCTGAGGAGGGAAGGCAATGCAGCGACCTGCAACTCGCTGAGCGAATCGCTCAGGTAGTCCAGCTCAAAAGAACCCTCTGCCGTGGGAGATGGGGCGAGGCCGAGACGCTGGGCCAGACTGATGGCCGCTATCTCAAGGGCTGCGCCACGGGCGGGAATGCGGGCAGCTGGTGGCAACCAGAGTTCGAGATTCGCCTGGGTGACGAGAGGCCCGAAACCGAGACGATAGGATTTATCGCTCACCAGTCCTGGTTTGGCCCACACGAAAGGCGCCGCCGCTGCGCGGTATCGCAGGGTAGGTGACGTGGTGAAATCTTGGCTGCTGACCAGCGGCAGATACCCACCGAAACGCTGGCCTAACCGCGTGCCATAGGGTTTGATGAAGAGGCGGTAAGCCTTAGCGTGATCGTGCAGCGCGGAGGTGGTGAAGGGGGTGCCGTCGGCCAACTTGCCCGCCAAGGTAAGTTTCCCCGCATCGGTGATGGTCCCAGTGGCATAGCCTGCGCCTTCAGGCAGTGAAAGGGCCTGAAGACCCGGCTGGGAAGGGGCGTTGGCGGGTGGCAGGAGGAGGGTGTAGGCCCCTTTGAGCCCCGTGGTGCTGCGCGGTGCGGCGATCTCCAACAACCGTCCATGCGCCAGAGTGCCATAGAGTTGGTTGTCGCGTTGAAGGCTGCCTTCTAAGGTGCCTTCCACGGAATTCAGCGTGAAAACCAGGCTGTAACTGCGCGCAGGCAGATCCCGCGTGGCGGGCAGATTCACTACCACGGTATCCGTTCCGGTGGCGAGATCCATGGAAGTCAGCAGTGCGCGCCCTGGAGCCAGGGGAATGGCCTTCGCCTCCGCTGCCAGCAGGAGACTGCCGGTGTAGGTCAAAGAATTTTTGGAAGGTGTTAGGGTCAGCTTACCTGTGGGCAGCATGTCCGTATCCAAGACCAGGGCCTCCAAGGTGGTGCCGAATCCCCGCACGGTCACATAAGCAAGTGGGATGCCCAGGACGAAGCTGTAGTTGTTATCCAGTCCACCTGTGAAGGTGATGGGGTAACTGCGAAAAGCTGCGCTGTTAGGCCGGGCCGTGGTCACAGGCGTGGGAAGGGAATCAAGATCGTCCTCATCGTCATCGCCCAGAAAACCACTGAAAGTGAGGGCCAGGGTTGGATTGGCTTGGCCGACCAGCCGCTCCACCGGAATGCCCGTCACGGTCAGCGGAGCCTTCAGGATTTTCAGGGTGGACTTGGCGGGTGCAACGGTGAGCCCCGGCACATTCAGGGTGGCCGTCACTGCATATGTGCCAGCCTCAGTCGGTGGGATCTCGCTAGGCGCCGCTTTGCCCAGTTGATAACGATAAGTGACCGCAAGTCCCGGCGGCGTGGTCGTGGCTGTCACCGTTTGCGGCAGGCCGTTGTAGGTGCGTGTGGACACCGCTAAAGTCACCTTGGCACTGGTGGGGGCCGTCACCGAAAAATTCCGCGTGACCGCTGGTGCCGGTTCAAAGCTGTGGTCACCGGCTTGATCAGCCCGCAATGTCACTGTGCCTAGCCCGGTGATGGTGACGAGTCCTTCGGAGTCAATGTTGGCGGAGCCGGAAACGACGGTGTACGTGATCGGCAAGCCTGAGGAAGCGGTCGCGCCCGGAGAAACGGCGGCGGCCCCGAGGGTTTTACCCGCGATCTCTGGAAACGTGAGGGTTTGGGCACTGCGGGTGACTGCCACAAAACTCCCTGCAACTGAGGCCAGAGACTGATAACCCGTGCGGCGAGAGAGCACACGATAGTGGTAAGTGGAACCTGGGGTGAGGCCCCCAAAGGTGGTGAAGACCGCAGGTGCGGTGATGTTTTGAGTGAAAAGTACCTGGGCAAAGCTGGCGTTGGTAGCCAGCTCAGCGGTGTAACTTTCAGCGGCATAGGCAGCCTCCCAGTTCAGCGTTGCCGCCGTTCCTGAGGTGTTGGAGACCACCACCCTTGCAGGTGCGGCAAAGGCACCCGTTTGGATGTGGGTCACGTAGGCGCTTTCACGGCTATTGACCAATTGCGGGATGGTGCTGGTGGCTGTGTGAGTGAGGCGAAAGCGCACTTTGACCGGACCACTGCCTGTCAGGTCCAGCGTGCGCGGTTTCCAAGACGGATTGGTCGCCGCATTGACGGTATCTGCCACCGTCCCATCCACCAAGGCTTCCAATCGTGCTCCCGCCCCGGTGGGGATATCCAGCCGCCAGGTGTAACTGATCACTGTGGGTGCAGTGAAGGTGCTCTCAAGCCAGGTCTCATCTCCCACTTCCCGCAGTGTGGTGGCACGGGCCACGCCACCGCCTTGCGGCCCAAAGACATCGTAGGTCCCCGTCCACAGCGCATGGCCGCCCGTGGTCCAGGTGCGCCCTGGTGTATTGATCGCCTCCGCCACGGGGTAACCCGCATAGCCGACGAGGAGGCGATTCGCATTCAGCGTGATGGCGAGCGGATTGGTGGTATCGGCCGCAGCATAGCCTGTGATGGGATCATAGGCCGTCGGTGCCCAGCCAAGAAAGGCGAGCGGTGTGCCAAACTGCGCCACGACAGGATTCGTCACCGTAATGACCGTCCCCGCCGGGTGAGAAGTGGTGAGGGCATCCTGCGTGATGGCTACGCCTGCGGGACTGCGCACCACCCCAGATTTGCTGGTGGTGGAGTGGGTGACGAGTGTGTCAGGCGTGTGGCCAAAGGCCTCCAACTCGAAATTCTGGGCGAGGAGATTTGGTGCCGCGAGAAACAGCGGCACCAAAACACCCCAAACGCTCTTGGAGATAAAAGCCCGCAGAGAAGGAGAGGGGACTCGCGAAGAGCTAACCGAACTGCAATCAAGCGACGACGTAAAAGGCCCCGAAGGGGTGTGAGTAGCCAAAATAAAAGAGTGTATGAATGAAGTCCAAAAGCTGCCCACCAGAACATGAGTATTCGCATGTCTGCACATGCACTTACGCCATATCCCCGGCGAAGTAACAAAGAGATTTCAGCTCAGTCTCCTCCAAATCCTTCCTTGCAGCTTGGGTGAGCATTTGAATAGTGGCCGTTCATGGTTGCCCGCACCTACTCAGCCACGCTACTTGGCGTCAATGCGATCGAGATCGAGATCGAGTCTTACGACAGTGGGGGCACGCAGAAGATGTTCATCGTGGGTTTGCCGGATGCCTCCGTGAAAGAGAGCCGCGAGCGGGTGACGGCCGCGATTTCCTCCTGCGGATTTGCCATGAATGATGGAGTGACGACGGTGAACCTGGCACCCGCAGATTTGAAAAAGGAAGGCCCGGGCTTTGACCTGCCCATTGCCATTTCTCTCATCGCCCACCGGGTTAAAATCCCCATCGCTGTGCTCGCGGAGACATCCATGATTGGCGAGCTAGCGCTCAATGGCGAACTGCGTCCCGTACGGGGTCTGTTGGCCGTTGCGCTGGAGGCCCGGGCCAAGGGCCGGAAACGTTTGTTGGTGCCCAAGCGGGCCGCCATCGAGGCCAGTGTGGTGGCTGGTATTGACATCATTGGTGTCAGCCACCTGCGCGAGGTCGTCGAGTATCTGAAAGGCGACATCGAACTCACGCCCGAGCCTTGCCGCGCCACGGAATTCTTCGCTGCGGCTGCGCACTACGACATTGATTTTGCCGACGTGAAAGGCCAGGGCGATGCCAAGCGCGCCATTGAGGTGGCCGTCGCTGGCGGGCATAATCTCCTGATGGTGGGCCCCCCAGGCACGGGCAAATCCATGATCGCCAAACGCGTGGGCACCATCATGCCGGGCATGACGGAAGAGGAAGCCATCGAAACCACGAAGATCCACAGCGTCGGCGGCTTGTTGAATGAGCAGCAGGCCTTTGTCGCCACACGTCCCTTAAGTTCTCCGCACCACACCATTAGCGATGCCGGATTGCTCGGCGGTGGCTCAAATCCAGGACCGGGCGAAGTCAGCCTCTCGCACAATGGCGTGCTGTTTCTGGATGAGCTGCCCGAATTCCGCCGCAGCACGCTGGAGGTCATGCGGCAACCTTTGGAGGATGGCCGGGTCACCATTTCACGGGCCAGTGGCAGTGTCACCTTTCCTGCTTCCTTTATGTTAGTCGCTGCCATGAACCCTTGCCAGTGTGGTTTTTACGGTGACACGCGTCGCGACTGCCGCTGCAGTTCGGTGATGGTGCAAAAGTATCGCCAGCGCATCAGCGGCCCACTTTTGGACCGCATTGATCTGCATGTGGAGGTGCCTATCGTGGACTTCAAGGCGCTCACCAGCACCCAGCCGGGCGAATCTTCGGAAAGCATCCGCAACCGGGTGGAAAAGGCCCGCGCCATCCAGGCCGCACGGTTCAAAGGGCTCAAGGGCATCCACACCAACAGCGCGATGACGCCGCGCCTGATCAAGAAGCACTGCGAGCTGGATGCCGAATGCAGCGGCCTCATGGAACACGCCATGGGCCAGATGAACTTCAGCGCCCGCGCCCATGATCGCATCCTGAAGGTGGCCCGTACCTTGGCCGACCTGAAAGAGGCAGACAAGATCGACGCGGACAGCATCCTGGAAGCCGTCAACTACCGCACCCTGGACCGGAATCTGTGGTCCTGAATGTGTCTTCAATCAGTGGCCCGTTTCGAAATGAACACGGCCAGGGAGCGTGAGGAGACGGGAAAGCGCAGGGCCTTGCGGGCGCGCTTGTCCGGTTTCAGCGGGCCGGTGGTCAGTCGCAGATGCCAGGGGCCTTCATCCGGTGCTGGCATGGTGAAGTGGACGTCCTCGTAGTGGGCATTGATGAGGACAAAGACGGAGTCGCTGGTGCGGGGCTGGTGGTCGCGGCCGATTTCGCGCAGTGCCCTGCCAGGCAGCCACATGCCAAAGCAGCGGGTGAAGCCTGCGTCCCAGTCGTCGTCGCTCATTTCCCGCCCCTCAGGATTCCACCAGATGACGTCTTTGGGCTGACCTTCTTCAAGTGCTTGGCCGGTGAGAAAGTTCTTCCGCGACAGCACGGGTTGCTCCTGCCGGAGGGCGATGAGCTCGCGCGTAAAAGTCGCCATCTCTTCGGCGGTGGAGTCCAGCTCCCAGGATAGCCAGGAGATGTCGTTGTCCTGGCAGTAGGCGTTGTTGTTGCCCTGCTGGGTGTGCCAGCGTTCGTCGCCAGCCAGCATCATCGGCACGCCTTGGGAGAGGAAGAGGGTGGCCATCAGATTCTTGGCCTGGCGCAGACGCAGGCTCTGGATGTTGGCGTCGTCGGTTTCACCCTCATGACCGCAGTTCCAGCTTTCGTTGTCGTTGGCCCCGTCGCGGCTTTCCTCCAGGTTGGCCTCGTTGTGCTTGTCGTTGTAGCTCACGAGGTCGCGCAGGCAAAAGCCATCGTGGGCGGTGATGAAGTTGACGCTGGCATGGGGGCCGCGGCCGCTGTGGTTGTAGAGATCTGCGCTGCCGCTCAGCCGCTTGGACAGTTCATTGGCGCGGTCGTTGCCCTTCCAGCAGCGGCGCACCTCATCGCGGTAGCGGCCATTCCACTCCGCCCAGCCAGTGGGGAAGTTCCCCACTTGGTAGCCGCCCATGCCGATGTCCCAGGGCTCGGCGATAAGCTTGACGGTCGAGAGCACCGGGTCCTGGCCGATGGCATCAAAAAAGGAGCTCAACTTGTTCCAGCCGAAAAGCTCACGCGCCAGGGCGCTGGCGAGGTCAAACCGGAAGCCGTCGACATGCATTTCTGTGACCCAGTAGCGCAGGCTGTCCATCAGCAGGCGCAGGCCGGATGGATTCTCCATCGTCAGGGTGTTGCCACAGCCGGTGAAGTCTTCGTAGTAGCGAGGGTGCTCCTGGGACAGGCGGTAGTAGGAGGCATTGTCAATGCCGCGAAAGGAGAGTGTGGGCCCGCGTTCGCTGCTTTCAGCCGTGTGATTGTAAACCACGTCGAGGATGACCTCGATCCCGGCTTCGTGCAGGCGTTTCACCATGCCTTTGAATTCGCGCATGGCCGCGTGCGGATCCTGGGTGGAGGCGTAGGAGGGTTCAAAGGCGAAATAGGACAGCGTATTGTATCCCCAATAGTTCGTTAGGCCGCGCTCCTGTAGGAAGGAGTCGTCCAGGTGATGGTGGATGGGCAGCAGCTCCACAGCGGTCACGCCCAGCTTGCGCAGGTAATCCATGGCTTCATCGGAGGCCAGCCCAGCATAGGTGCCGCGCAGGTGCTCGGGCAGGCTGTTGAGCTTTTGGGTGAAGCCCTTGACGTGCAGCTCGTAAATGATGGTGCGGTGCCATGGGGTCTCTGGAGAAGCGTCGCCCTCCCAGTCGAAGGTGGAGTCGATCACCATGCCCAGCGGGGCATGGGTGGCAGAGTCCTGTTCATTGAAGGACAGGTCTTGGGCGTCATCTTCCAGGTCGTAGCCAAAGAGGCAAGGATCCCAGGCCTTCAGCGGACGGCCAATCGCCTTAGCATATGGGTCCAGCAGCAGTTTGTGGGGGTTGAAGCGATGGCCATTCTCCGGCTCATAGGGGCCGTGCACGCGGTAGCCGTAAAGTTGCCCGGGGACGAGTCCGGGGACAAAGCCATGCCAGATCTGGTTGGTACACTCCGGCAGCTCGATCCGGGTTTCCTGCCCCCCCTCGGCTGAATCGAAAAGACACAGCTCGACTTTTTGAGCGTGGGCGGAGAAGAGGGCAAAGTTGACCCCTCCGTTCTTGAAGGTGGACCCCAGGGGGTAGGGAGTGCCATGACCGAGGGCGGGGAGGGGATTCATCGCCGTTTCTTCGTTTCCAGCATTTTAGGCGGATGTGAAGGCACGGCTTTTTTTGTTTTTTCCAGGGCTTTTTAAGCCTGGGGAAATTTCGCAACTTTAGGTAAGGTCGCCAGGAGGCTGAAATCCGATAGGTTCACGAACTTTCTTTCCCCAACTGCATGAACACCCCTTCCTATCCCTGGTGCCAGACGGAGCCGCTTCTGGATGCTCTCCGTGTGGACAACCGATGAC
>DMMK01000277.1 GCA_003453085.1 Verrucomicrobiales bacterium | reverse complement strand
TTTCGTGCTGCCTCGATGCGACAGGGACTTCACTCCCAGCCGCCTGCGAGGCAGCGTGCCTACGGACCATTACGGTTTCTTTTCCAGCAGAGCCTTGGCCTGGTCCACCGTCAGGCCCATGGTCGGAAGATCAAAGCCGAGCTTGTCGCCATTGGCTTTAAAACCACCGCCGTCCACATCCACATAAATGGGGTTGTTGTAAGCACAGGGACGCATGCTGGCATAGCTGCTGGTGCCGTAGCCTGTCTTCAGATCCATGGTCTCATGCATGGCCACGACAATGAGGTGGGCATCCTCCTTCAGCGGTACTTGCAGAGTTTGGTCAAATTTGACCACGCCATCCTTGAACATTTCGGGATGAGTTTCGCGGGTGAAATTAAGCTTTGGGTCTGGACGGCTGTTCACCAGCACCTGCACACGATTGATATCCTGCCAGTCTGTGCACTGCACCTTCACTTTGAGTTCCACACCACCTGCAGCAGTCACATCACTGCCAGCGATCTTGCCATCTGCTGTGCTCACTTGCAGGAAAGGCCCCGTGGTCAGCACCATGTTACCACCCTTCGCCTTCGGGGACAGTTCCGCCCAGTCAATCTTGGCGGGATCATCCGTGCTGCTAGGCAGATAGACACGCCAGCAGCCCACGCCATTGCCATAGACAGCATGGGCATCGGCCACGCCCACCGCGACCAAACGATGGCCCTGGTTCAAAAGCTGACGCCACATAAACTCACGGGACAAGGTCACCTTCGTGGCCAGGGATTTGGCGGCCCGCGCAAACTTGAAAGGCGCATCGTGAAGGATGTCTGTACTGCCTCCGTTCTGGGACTCCATCCCATCAATCAATGCCCCCACGCCGACAAAACCGCCGTCCACCACGTTGTCCGAGTCCCGGTCCACAAACATGTCCGTGAGGTTTGGGTGATTGAACTGGATCCAACGGTCGGCTCGCTCCCCCTGCCAGCGGCGGAGAGTCAAGGCGGTCACTCGCGGGTCTTTGTTCCACGCGGGGGCCCCGCCATCTTGAACGAAGTCCTCCGGCTCAAAAGGGAAAGCATTGATGTGCTGGCCAGAACCCGTGATTTCAACGCCTTTCACAGTCTTGACGAACGGACTCAAGCCCAGCGCCTCAATGGTCGGCTCCCAATTAAAGAAGCGGTTATGTTCCGTCGTAGGCGTGAACTCCAAGTGCTCTGCCGCGATGTTGATGAGGCGGCCGTCCGTATCGCAAACGTTGTCACCGCTGGGAGTGCTGTGATTGTGGAAATCCGCGCTGATCCAGCCAGTGGTATCCACCAGTCGCTTCAGCAAGCCTTTAAAAACGGATTCCTTGTTAGGCTCGACAGTGACCTCTTGGGCCAGGTGACCGTATTCCGGCCCACGCACCACCACCACACGATACTTGCCGGGAGGCAGTTGAACGGTGAATTGCCCTTTCTCGCTGTGATACTGGTCCACACAGCCATGGGCACGCTCCTTCGGTCCCAGATCCAGCTTCGGTGCATCCTTGTCCAGAGGCTCAAAGTGGGCCTTGCATGGGATGGAGACGCCGGCTTCATCCGCAATGTCAAACCGGATACGTGCAGCGGCAGTGAGGGTCGTCTCTGTCTGGTTATCCTCGCCAGCCTTGACCTTCACAGGCACTTTCACGGCGGCTCGGCCCAGATCTGCCACGGTCAATTCCAGATTCCCTGGCAGAGCGCGGAAGGCATACTCACCTTTGTCATTTGGATACGCAGGCACAGGCAGCTTGGAAAAGGGCACCTCCACCGTGGCCGTGGTGACGGGTCCCTCTTCAGACTTCAGCATGCCTTTGACCCAGGCCACCTTTTTGCCTTTGGCCGCCAGGGCCTCACCCACGGCCTGCGCCGGGGAATTGCCCACGGCAAAGAAACGCGTGGCCACCACTTCCTGACCTGGGGCAATTTCGATATCGCCGCCCCAAGTCTTCGTGCCCTCGGTCTTCAGGCTGGCGATGGCATAGCCGCAGCGATGTGCTGGGTTCACCGCATCCACCCAAAAGATGCCATCCACGGTGTCACCTTTGTTGTTAAACCGTGTCATTTCAGACTTGGTGCCCACCTTCTGCGGCTTGTCCGTCTCATTGCGAAGCGTGGTGGTGATGAAGACGCCCTGCTGACCATCCTTCACGCGATACTCGTTTCGTTTGTAGATTCCTCCATGACTGGCAGCCGTGGTCACGGCCTCGACGGCGGATTCACCTTTCGGCGTGTCTTCGACGATGCGCACATAGGACACGGGGCCGTATCCTGCCGGGCAATAGGCGGTGAGCTGATCATTCGCCGCCCCCCGTAGAGTCAGGTCATAAAGGCAACCGGGTGACATACCCTCGGGACCATAAAAGGTGCTCATGTTTGCCCGGCGGTTAGGTGCGTTGTGGGAGATCACGGCTTCCACCAAATCATTGCGCAGCACAAAGTCCCCACGGATCCCATCCGCCTCCTTGCCTCCGGGCAGCTCCTTTTCACGCCCGAGATTGGCTTCAAAAACCTCCGCTCCCCAGAGGGTAGGCGTGGTGGCGAGCAGGAGCAAAGCGAGTTTTTTCATGGTGGTGAGCAATCAGCGACCTCTTAGCTACGGGAGGCAAGCTCCAGCCTTTTCCAAAAACCCTCCCTTCGCCCAGTCTAAATGGCGTGGCCTTGACGAAAGTCTTGTCACACAACCCAGCTTGACCTGTAATCCTCCTTAGCACCTGCATGGACTGTCGCCGTTCCCGCACCACAAACCCTGAAAAATGGATCGCCACTTGCCCGGAAGGTTCCAAAGCCGTGTGCGAAGAATTGCGCAACCTGATCTTTCGTTGGGAGCCGGACCTCAAGGAGTCCATCAATTCGAACATGCTTTGCTTCAGCCTGAAGAAGCGGGTCTGCGGCATCAGCGGGTTTAAGGATCACGCCCAACTCACCTTTTATCGGGGCCGCGATTTGCCCGACTCCACCCACCTTTTTAACCATGGTCTGGAGAATGCCTCCATCCACAGCATTGACCTGCCTCACGGATTGGAGGGCCTGAACCAGCGAGCCCTTCGTACGCTGCTCCACGCTGCCGTGCTGTTGGATGCCGAGCCGTCGCAGCCCAAACCACCCGCTCCCCCACGCGAAGAATGGCCGATGCCAGAGGTGCTGGCCGCCGGGCTGAAAAAGAACAAGGCCGCCGCCGCGTTCTATGACCAATTGAAACCCACTTACCAGCGCGAGTACAAGGTATGGGTCAGTACGGCCAAACAGCCGGACACCATCGCCAAATGTCTGGATGAAACCCTGCGCGCACTCGCTGCGGGAAAGAAATGGGCACAAAGGAAAGAAGCCTGCTAACACAGAATCCACTCTCATGGCCTACCGCACCGCTCCCGTCGCCACGCCCAATATGCCTCCAGGCATCCCCTTCATCATTGGTAACGAACTGGCAGAGCGCTTCAGCTTCTACGGCATGCGGACCATTCTCATGATCTTCATGACCACCGCCCTGGTGACGCATGAAGGTGCCAAGGACCTCATGAGCGAAGCCGAGGCCTCCAAATGGATCCATGCTTACATGGCCGCCGTTTACCTCACTCCCCTTGCAGGCGGTCTCATCGCCGACCTGTGGCTGGGCAAATACAAGACCATCATCTCCCTCTCACTGGTGTATTGCCTGGGACATCTGGTGCTGGCACTGGACAGCACTCGCGATGGACTTTTCTGGGGCCTCACGCTGGTGGCCATTGGGGCAGGCGGCATCAAGCCCTGCGTGGCTTCGCACGTGGGGGACCAGTTTGGCAAATCCAATGCCCATCTGCTGCCACGTATTTATAATTGGTTCTACTTTTCCATCAACTTCGGCTCCTTCTTTGCCACTCTTCTCACGCCCTGGCTAATGAAGTACCACGGTCCGCATGTGGCCTTTGGCGTGCCAGGCATCCTGATGTTTCTCGCCACGATCCTTTTTTGGTTAGGCCGCCACCGCTTTGCCCATGTTCCGCCACAGCCACGTGAGTTCGTCCGGGAATTGGTGCGTCCGGATGTGCTGCGCTCGCTCGCCGGGCTGGTGATGATCTACCTGTTCATCGCCATGTTTTGGTCGCTCTTTGATCAGACTGCCTCCCGCTGGGTGGCCCAGGCCACGCGAATGGACCTGCATCTGTTTGGCTACCCGGTGCTGCCGGATCAGATCCAGAGCGCCAACCCTATTTTGGTGATGCTGATGATTCCGTTTTTCTCATGGGTGATTTATCCTTTGTTAGGCCGCTTCTTCACCCTAACCCCGCTGAGAAAAATCTGCGCGGGCTTTGTCCTCGCCGCCATCTCCTTCATCATCCCTGCCCTGGTGGAAAGCTGGATCGCCGGAGGCGAACGCCCCAGCATCTGGTGGCAGGTGTTGGCCTACGTTCTTATCACGGGGGCAGAGATCATGATCTCCATCACCTCCCTTGAATTCAGCTACAGCCAAGCCCCCGCGCGGCTGAAGTCCATCATCATGGCAGTCTATTAT
>DMMK01000756.1 GCA_003453085.1 Verrucomicrobiales bacterium | reverse complement strand
GGATTCCGAAGCGGATGAGAGAGGGGCGTTGGCGACGGCATAGATCACACGGCCGGGTTCACGGGTGACCGTGATCCGGTCCGTCATGAGGATATCTTCGGAGAGGGTGTCTGTGGCACCGGTGACGCTGATCACCTCCGAGTAGGTGGGGATGCTGGCGGCAAAGAGGTGGCGGGTGAGAGGGAAGCTTTCAGCCAGGGAGAGACGCTCGACGGTGACTTCGCAATCCAAGGTTAGGCCTGCCTTCATGCCAGGAACCTGGATGTGCACGGTGCGCTCGGTGGTGGCCATGGAGCGGTCATCCGAATCGAGCACGTAGGAATCATCAATGCCAGCACGGGCAATCACCTTGCCCTCGGCATCCAGGACTTCGGCCTTGTTGACATGAAGACGCTCCATGAGCGGATCATAGGTGTACTCCATGGAGCTGAAGGCATCGGCCCCTTCTTCGTTGAGGATGCGGATGACGCGGCGGGTGGTGCTGCGCATGGGCTTGTCCTTGGTGTAGTGGATGGAGCGCGCCCAAAGCAGCATGGCGGCATTGTGCCCTTCTCCAAAAGTAGGCGGCAGGGCGCGGAGCTTATCCAGGCTGGCGGCGACGGATTTCGGCAGAGGGACGGCCTCGATGGGGGTCTTGATCTCGGTATTGCTCCCCTGCCCCAGGTAGGCGGCAGCATCCTTCAGCGCGGATTTTACGTCTTCGTCATTGGGGGCTTTGCTGGCGGCTTTTTCAAAGCTGGACTTGGCATCGCGGTACCATTTGCGGCCCATGTGGGCCCAGCCGCGCATGAGATCCAGGCGGGCAGTTTCCTGTTTTTTTTGCTCCAGCAAGCCGACGATTTCCAGGGCCCGGTCGTGATTGCCCTGGCGGTTGGAATATTCACCCAGCGCATAGAAAGCCTCGACATAATCGGGTTCTGTTTTGACCAAGGCCTCCAGCAGTTCGGCCGCACGTTCGGAGTCGCCGCCCTGGTCCGCCACCTGGGCCTGCCACAGGCGGGGGCGAGCTTCAGGATAGGCCTTGGCATAGGCATCTGCTAAGGTGCGGGCTTCGTCGTGATGGTCTCCCTTGAGCAATTCGTTGATGAAGCTCAGCACGGCCTCGTGCTGCTGGTAACCTTCCTTGATGAGGGTCTGCAGCTTGGCGGTGCCCTCCTGGATCTTTCCAGCTTTCAGCAGCAGCCAGGCATGGCGCATCTGGTGGCCGTGATCACTTGCAAAGGAGCGTTCGCTGGCCGCATCCATCACGGTGAGAGCGTCCTCAAATTTGCTTTGGGACTCGAGCACATGAGTGATGTTTTCAAAATAGGTGCGGTCATCAGGATTGATGGAGCTGGCCTCACGGAAGTAGCTGATGGCGGCGGGCCATTCTTCACGGTCGTTGTACCAAAGGCCGATCTGGTTGACGAACTTGGACAGGTTTTCAGCCCGGGTCTCGCTGTTCAGCGAAACGGTAGGTGGAGTGGTGGGCTCGAAAAGTTCGATGCCTTCCATGGCTGTGCGAACGGTGGCCAGGGTGACGCCGGGAGTCTTGCGGGTCCAGCCAGCGAGCATCCAGGCATGTTTGCCGGACTGGTGAATGCGGAAGAGGTAGAGGTAACGGTTGCCATCATCGGACTCCCGTTCGGTGGTGATCTCCAGTCCGGGAAAGGGCTTCTCGATCGTTCGGGTGGTAAAGTCGCTGTTGTCGCGCCGATAGGTGAAATCATATTCGCCGAGACAGGCCCGTGCGAGCGCCTCTGCGGCGGGGACGGGGGCCACCTCCATCTGGTGATGATAGGGCATGACAAGGACGACACTGGACAGGGTCTGCGCGCCAAAATCCGCGAGGGCGGGCAAGGGATCGGAGCCTTTCTCAGTCGGCCAGGATTGCCAGCCCATGTGGGAAATAGCGGTTTTATAGCCGTGGGCGGGGCGGTTCACATCGAGCTTGGCATCCAGACCAGGGGCCTGACGTGTCATGTCCAGAACGCGAAAGCCCTCCACGAGGGCGCGAGCAGAATCGGCCACACTCGTCCGTTTATCGGAATCACCCCAGACCATGATCTGCCAGGCGAACCCTTGATGAGTGGCGATCCAATGCTCATAGGCAATCTCCTTTTTCACCCCCTCCGTCCAGGCGACGGAACTGAGATTGATGAAGTCCAGGCCAGCGAGTTTGACCCGCTGTTCCTGCTGCTGACGGACTTTGCTTTTGGAGGCGAGGCTGGTCTTCACGGAATGGAGCATGGCATCCAGGCCATTGTCCAGAAGAGCGGCGCTGTGCTCGGCAATGACCATGGCATAGACCTGGTCTGCCGGTTTGTGAAAGGCGGTGCAGGCGAGAGGCGAGTAGGAGGAGGGAGCCTGAGGCCGCCAGCTTTTGTCTGGAGGGGTGAGGGAAAAATTCCACTCCTCCTTGATGGAAGGGCCACCAGCAGCCTGGGCATTGGCTTGTTCGGCCACTTTTTTGGCCAGTTGCTCGAGGGGTTCGGCCAGGTGGATCGCAGCGATTCCTGCCATGGCAATGAGGGTGAGCACCAGGGCCCAGACGGCCTGCTTGCGCCCCTGATTGAAGCGCTGGCGGTCATACAAAGCGAGGCCGACGATGGCCAGGACCAGGGAGGTGAAGAGCATGGGCACATTCACCAGCAAGATGGTCCAGCTAAGAGTCGCAGGGACCCAGCCGCTTTCGATGACAAAGCTCCACACATAACCGCCCATGAAGACTGCCAGCAGCATGGCCAGGGGCAGCACACAGAGTTTGCTGGTGTGCGGGCGGCGCATGATGGAGACACACTTGCAGATCCCGACGAAAAGCATGACCAAAGCCAGGCTGGTGCCGATGTAGCGCCCTGACTCATACGCAGCGGAAGAGGTGTCCGTGGCGAGCAGGAAGGCGAGGAAAATCATGGAGGTTTTTTAGCGGACATTTTTATGCTGTGCAACGAGGATAGCAGGTGAGATTCTGAATCTGGCCGCGGCGGCTGCCTATGCCGATCTTCCTCTTGGCTTTCATGAAAGGAATGCGCTATTTTTCACCATGCGACGACTGCTCCTCTGCTGCCTGCCCCTGGCCCTGACCCAATGTGTGGATCCTTATGGAAACCCCATGTCGCCTTTTGGCCCGGGGAATCCGCCGCCCTACACCGATGGGCGGGAACAGTACCGCACGGACATGCGGGAGCAGGATCGTGGGCAGGCGCAGCAGGCCTATGACCGTGGGCAGCGGGATGGCCAGGACGATGCACGCAGCGGCATGGCGCGAAACTTGCAGCGCAATCCTTTTGGTTATTCCTCCACCCAAGCCACGGCCTACAATGATGGCTATGAGCAAGGTTACCGGACAGCGGCCCCGTCTGGAGGCGCTCCTGCATATGGCCCGGCCCCCAGCTATCCTGGCACGGGGGGATACACGCCGCCTGAGCTGCCGCCGAGCCAATCACAAAACGACCCTTCCTACAGCCAAGGCTATGAGTATGGACTCCGCGACCGTGTGGCAGGGAGGCAGGCGGATGCCGGGGCTCACGTGGGCCGCTATGATCCACGCTACCGACGGAGCTTTGAGCGCGGGTATTACGATGCCTTTGAAGCGAGGCGTTAAACATCCCGCCATCCCACTTCGCTGATGCAACCAACAGCCAGCGCATCCATGCAGCCGTTGCTTTTCACGAGGAGATCATGGATCGCCTGCATGGCGGGTGCCGGGCTGCACATGGCCTCCTCATGTCTGGTAGCCGAATCCAAAGAAGTGAAGGCAGCCAATGAATACAAGAGTGAGCAACTGCTGCCCTACCTACAGGCCACGGAGTGGACCTTGTATTCGCTGTATCCAGACCCCTGGAACATCCAGGAAAGTGGTGATCCCTTTGCCAAGCCGGCTGGGGTATCCGAATCACCCGCTGATGCTAAACAGCTGACTGCACCCAAGGAGGTCTTCCACGACCATGCGGTGCTGGGCCAATTACATCTGAAGGAAAATGAAAAGCTGCGCTATGTGGTGACAGCCCTCGATGTCTCCGGCAAAAACTGGCAGAACGGTGTGGCAAGCTGCTTTTGGCCACGGCATGGCATCCGCATCGTTCATGAGGGCAAGCGCCATGATCTGCTGATTTGTTATGAATGCTCCAGGACACTTCTGTTCATCGAAGACGATGAAGTGGGCATGATTCATATGAATCCTGAGCCCCAGTTCCAGGCAACCCCATACCCTCTGGATGGCCTTTTAAACAAGGCGAAGATCCCAAGGGCCTCGCGGTCCTGAGGTGGCTCACTTGCCGATGCAGAAGGAGGAGAAGATAACGTCGAGAATCTGCTCCACATCCACGACACCGACGACTTCACCTACCGATTGAAGAGCCTCACGAAGATCAAGGGCGACGTATTCCGGGGCGGCACCATCAATGAGAGCCACGCGGGCAGCCTGGACCTGGGAAACGATGCGCTCGAAACAAATCTTATGGCGGGCATTGATGGCGATGGGGTGGTCTGCCTGCATGGTCCCCGCGCTCATGATGAGGGTGCGGATGGCGTCGCGAAGCGTTTCGACGCCAACATTGGTCGTGCAGGAGAGCGGGACGCCGCCTGCCCAGTCCGGATGGAGCCCCTGATCGGCCTTGTTTAAAATGAGGATGCGCCGGGCCTCGGCCTGAGGAGGCAGGGACACGCGCTGGGCAGCGGAAGGAGCGAGGCTGCCATCCACCACTTCCAAGATCAGATCCGCACGCTCCAGCTCGCGCTGGGTGCGCTCGATGCCGACGCGCTCAATCTCATCCTGACTGCTGCGCAGGCCAGCGGTATCCACCAGGCGCAGGGGGATGCCGTGGACCTGGATGATCTCCTCAATGGTATCGCGGGTGGTGCCGGCCGTGGGGCTGACGATGGCGCGTTCGAAACCTAATAAAAGATTCAGCAAGCTGGACTTGCCCACATTGGGCT